>JAYWDP010000186.1:0-2189 GCA_043779775.1 Cyclobacteriaceae bacterium | reverse complement strand
GAGATGGAACTTGCGTCAACCCTGCTTTTTCAAACTCATTAATTCCTTTGGGATATTCACAACTGGACAAAGACATCTGTTCGGCCATGTTGTAGTTTACAATATGGATCACCACCTCCGGCACTTCCTTCACATTTTCATAGGTGTGCTTCGAGGTGCTATCCCGGCCCTTGCGAGAAGGCGAAAAAACCAGAATGGGTGGATTGGCGCTGAAGCAATTAAAAAAACTGAACGGACTCAGATTGATATTCCCTTCCTTATCGATCGTGCTGGCAAAGGCAATGGGGCGAGGGATGACGGCACTTAGCAAGTAGCCGTGCATTTTTGGGACTGATATTTCTTTGGGGTTGATGGTTAGCATTGGCAGGTCGGTTATTTGCCACTAAGGCACGAAGACTCTAAGATTCACGAAGATATTAGTCGTAAAAAGGATTTTTATTTAATACAGAAATATATAAAGTGTCATTCATAAAATTGATTGCCCATTTGTTCATTCGTCGGTTCTTAATCTTGACTAATTGCTCCTGTCTTCCATTCAAAGAGATCTTAAACTCATTGATTCTACCAAACGATGCAAATTTTTGTATCATACTCAGTCCAACATTTAGATTTGTTGTCAAAACCAACTTGTCTTTATTTTGTCCAAAAGTCAAGTCAACGGTATCTTGATTGAAGTTTTCTTCGAAGAATATCCAAAGAGTATCATTACTAAAAACAAATGGCCCGTCGCGGCGATCAGTTTTGCCAATGTAGTTAACTATGGTTGCGTATTCTTTTTTTTCTTGGGTGCAATTTGTCAATTGAAAGAATAGACTTAAAATCAAAATAAATAAAATGATGCTCTTAATAATAAAAAAATTGTACGATTCGGCTATCATTTTTATGTCTCCTTAATAGTGATTCCTTGGTGCCTCCGTGCCTTGGTGGCTAAATAACTGAATTCAAATCGCTGGCAGCACCATCCCTCTGCAATCCCCAAACCCAATCCTCACCCCCTCCTTCTCCGCATGACCCCGCATGATCACCGTGTCGCCATCCTCCAGAAATTTTCTTTCCAATCCGTTGGCCATGTGCAGCGGCCTTTGGCCATTCCACGTAAGTTCCAGCAGCGATCCATAAGAACCCGGTGAAGGGCCGCTGATGGTTCCCGATGCATAAAGATCGCCTACCTGGATGTTACAGCCATTAACGGTATGATGTGCCAGTTGCTGGGCCATGTTCCAGTACATGTATTTGAAATTCGTCCGGCTGACGGTGGTAGCCAGTGAATTTATCGGCTCAAGGAATACTTCCAACTGAATATCGAAATTTCCTGGTCCATCAAAAGCGAGGTACGGCAACACGTGAGGTATTTGTTCAGGGCCCGCCGTGCGAAACGGTTCCAGCGCATCCAGCGTCACCACCCAGGGAGAAATGGTTGATCCGAAATTTTTTCCCAGGAAAGGACCTAACGGCACATACTCCCACTGTTGGATGTCGCGCGCCGACCAATCATTAAATAAAACCAAGCCGATGATATTCTCTTCGGCTGCGTTTACCGGAATGGAACTCCCCAAAGCCGTATTCGCACAGGTAACAAACGCCATCTCTAATTCAAAGTCCAATTTGCGCGTCGGATAAAATGCAGGCAGGTCAGCTTCAGGTTCTTTGATCTGTCCTTTCGGTCTGCGGATCGGAGTACCCGATACGACAATTGAAGAAGCCCTGCCGTGGTAGCCGACCGGTATATGTTTCCAGTTGGGCAGCAAGGCATTTTTTGGATCACGGAACAACGAACCCACATTGGTAGCATGTTCTTCGCTGCTGTAAAAGTCGGTATAGTTCGGAATGTTGAAGGGCAGCATCATCTGCGTCTCCGCCATCGTAATTAGTCCAATTTCATGGACGGCCGCATGGTTCTTCAAATCCAGATTGTCGTGCCGAAGCAACTCAGAAATACGGTTACGGACCTCTCCTACTTTCTTGCGTCCTAACGAAAAAAAATCGTTGAGATATTTTTGATTGAAGATACCCGGTGGCAAATCGAGACCGTCGAAGTACCCGTTCTCATGAAAATACACCAAATCCAATATGGAGTTGCCGATGGCCACACCGGCAACGGGGGTAAGATAACGCGTCTTAAAAATTCCGAACGGAAGATTCTGGATGGGGAAATCGGAGCCCTTCGGCACTTCTACCCAACTCTTCAA
>JAYWDP010000185.1:0-6535 GCA_043779775.1 Cyclobacteriaceae bacterium | reverse complement strand
TGCTGATTGAGTTAGCCGTAGATAACTAATTCGCTCAACTGATTGCTTCATGATGGTAAAAGATAATAAATTTCATTTGTGTTAATCTGTGAATCTGTGGCTTATTTTTTTAGACTCTTGTTTTAAAATTAATTTTTGCCACAGATTCACAGATTAGTATTGGATCCTTATGCGGCCACGGGTTCTTGATTAATAAACTCAAACTCAACATCGTTTTTCAGATTAATCTGGATGATGGAATCTTTGCTCACTTTTCCTGCCAGAATTTGCTTCGAAAGTTCATTCAGGATTTCCCGTTGCAAGACCCGCTTCAGGGGCCTTGCGCCAAACTGCGGATCGTAACCCAGTTTTGCCAACCGATCAATGGCTTCTTCGGATATTTCAACTTGAATTCCTGACTCCATCAATCTTTTCTGAATCAGAGCAATCTGGATGGCGACAATCTTCCGTATATCTTTCCGCGTAAGCGGGCGAAACATAACGATCTCGTCAATGCGGTTGATGAATTCAGGCCGAACAGTTTTCCTCAATAACTCCAATACCTGTTCTTTCGTGTCCTCAATGACATCAAAGTAATTGGCGTCGGTGATCTTTTCAAAATTTTCCTGAATGAGATGCGCGCCGATGTTGGTGGTCATAATGATGATGGTATTTTTAAAATTGGCCACCCGACCCTTGTTGTCCGTAAGCCTCCCGTCATCCAGTACTTGCAAAAGAATATTGAAAACATCCGGATGGGCTTTCTCAATTTCGTCGAGCAAGATCACTGAATAAGGTTTCCTGCGAACCGCTTCCGTCAGTTGCCCGCCTTCATCATAACCCACATAGCCGGGAGGCGCCCCGATTAATCTACTTACGCTGTGACGTTCCTGATACTCGCTCATGTCGATTCGTACCATGGAATTTTCATCATTGAAAAGATATTCTGCCAATGCTTTTGATAACTCAGTTTTTCCTACGCCAGTGGTACCCATAAATATGAATGAGCCAATCGGGCGTTTAGGGTCTTGCAGGCCGGCACGACTTCTGCGTACTGCATCGGACAAAACCCGGATGGCTTCTTCTTGTCCTGCGACGCGTTTGCCAAGTTCCTCCTCCAGGTTAAGTAGTTTCACGCGATCACTCTGCAGCATTTTCGATACGGGAATGCCCGTCCACTTCGCCACCACCTCGGCAATGTCTTCGCTGTCTACTTCTTCTTTGAGCAAGGTGCCATCGCCCTGCATGGCCTTCATTTTATCCTGAAGCGCATGTTGTCTTTTTTCTGCTTCCGTAATTTTACCGTAGCGTATTTCAGCTACGCGGCCATAGTCGCCTGCTTTTTCAGCCTGGTCGGCCTCAAACTTTAATTTATCAATGGCTTCTTTTTCTTTCTGAATGCCGTGTACCACTTCCTTTTCGCTTTCCCATTTCGCCTTCAGATTATTTCGTTTTTCTGAAAGCTCTGCGATTTCTTTTGACAGAGAAGATTCCTTTTCGCGATTTTTTTCGCGGCGAATGGCTTCCCGCTCGATCTCCAATTGCATAACCCGGCGATTGAGTTCATCCAGTTCCTCCGGCAAGGAATCCATTTCAATCCGCAATTTGGCAGCGGCTTCATCCATTAAATCGATGGCTTTGTCGGGAAGAAAGCGGTCTGAAATGTAACGATGCGATAATTCCACCGCTGATATCACGGCGTCGTCTTTGATGCGCACGCCATGGTGTAGCTCATATTTGTCTTTGATGCCTCGCAGGATGGAAATGGAATCTTCCACGGAAGGCTCATCCACCATGACCGACTGGAACCTTCTTTCCAGGGCCTTATCTTTTTCAATATACTTTTGATATTCTTTCAAGGTTGTGGCACCGATGGCATGCAATTCACCACGCGCCAATGCAGGTTTTAACAAATTGGCAGCATCCATTGCTCCCTCACCACCACCAGCGCCAATAAGAGTATGGATTTCATCAATGAAAAGTATGATCTGCCCGCTGGAGTCGGTCACTTCTTTGATGACGGATTTAAGACGTTCTTCAAATTCACCTTTGTATTTGGCGCCGGCCACCAGCAAGCCCATGTCAAGGGACACCAGTATTTTGCCTTTCAGATTTTCTGGTACATCGCCGTTGACGATGCGCTGCGCCAGGCCTTCAACGATGGCGGTTTTTCCTACACCGGGTTCGCCCAAAAGAATTGGATTGTTTTTCGTACGGCGGGCAAGGATCTGCAACACGCGCCGGATCTCTTCATCACGCCCGATGACGGGATCAATTTTCCCCTGCTTGGCCAAATCATTCAAATTTTTTGAATAGCGCTCCAGGGACTTATATTTTGCTTCAGCATTTTGATCCGTCACCCGGGAGTCGCCGCGCAGTTCCTTGATGGCTTTCACCAGTTCCTGCTTCGCAAAACCGACATCTTTCATCAGTGTGGATACCTTGTCCTTTGTGGACAGCAATGCCAGCAGCAAGTGTTCAATTGAAATGTATTCGTCTTTGAATTCCTTGAGCTCTTTCTCTGCATTCTGCAATACCGAGTTGGAAGCAGATGACAGGTAGGCCTGCGCTCCTGACACCTTAGGGTAAGCATTCAGAATCTCTTCCAGTTTATTATCAAGGATGCCCTTGTTGACATTTAATTTTTTAATCAGGTAGTCAGCGACGTTTTCATCTGTTTCGAGAATGGATTTTAATAAATGCCCAGGTTCGATGGATTGCTGCTGTCGTGTCGTTGCAATCTCCGCCGACTTCTGTAAAGCCTCTTGTGATTTAATAGTGAATTTTTCAAAGTTCATAGCGATATTCCTCCAACTTCTTCAAGTCAAAATATTCACCAAGAAATGAAAAGGTCTAATTCAGGAAATTATGGCCGAGATTTGCGCAGATATAGCTCCATTTATGCCAAATTGGCTTTAAAACCATCTATTGTTGGTTGTGGGTGTCTGAAAGTAATAATGAAATTAAAGGCCTTATGATTATTGCGCGCTTTGCGAGAAATAGTTCACACAAAGGCCGCCAAGGAGGTGCAAAGTCAGTCACAACAAATTTATTTTAGTCAAATAAGCAATTGCTCTTCCTGGCTACGGGCAATTCCAATGGACTTTTAATAATAATTTGATCTCCAAAAAATCTGATGTAGCTTTTAGAAATTAATATATGCCGCAACGCCCTAAACCTTCTTTGGAATTTCCGAAAGCTTTGCTGGTCGAAGTAGCCTGGGAAGTTTGTAATCAGGTGGGGGGAATTTATACGGTCATCCGTTCCAAGGCGCCGTCCATGGTGGAACAAGTGAATGGCCCGTTCTGCATGATTGGACCGTACATGGGGAAAAATATTCAAGCAGAATTGGAGCCCCTCGATGATGTGGAAGATGTGTTCGGCCAGGCAGCGGCCAACCTTCGCAAGAAAGGTTATGATATCCACTATGCCGAATGGCTGATTCCGGGCAAACCACGGGTGGTATTGCTGAATCCCAACGTCATTGAAGACAAAGTACAGGTCGTCATCAAATATTTACTTTGGAAAAATCACGGCATCAGCATATCGGATAACAACACTCTCATCAATCAGGTGGTGGCGTTTGGATATCTGACAAAATTATTTTTTGATGAGCTGGTAAAACTCACGGGTAAAGATCAGGCAATCATTGCTCATTTTCATGAATGGATGGCTGGATTGCCCATGTTGGATATAAAACGTGAGAAGATGCCGGTGAAGACGGTGTTCACCACTCACGCGACACAACTGGGTCGTCACCTTGCCATCAACTCACCGTTGTTTTATGCGCACCTTCCTTTCTTTAATCATGTGATTGAGGCAAAGAAATTCGATGTGGTTACCGAAGAGGCAATTGAATATGGCTGTGCCCAAAGCTGTGATGTCTTCACTACCGTCAGCGATGTGACTGCCCGTGAGTGCAAACATTTGCTCAAGCGCAAACCGGATGTGATTGTTCCCAATGGACTTAATATTGAACGGTTTGAAGCGCTGCATGAATTTCAAAATCTACATGCCCATTATAAAAAAGAGATTCACGAATTCGTGATGTGTCACTTTTTTCAGTCTTATACATTCGATCTTGACAAAACGATTTACCTCTTCACATCAGGGCGATATGAATATAGGAACAAGGGCTTTGACCTTACGCTCGAAGCGTTGTGGAATCTGAATGAAAAACTCAAAGCTGAAAAAATTGATCTGACCGTTGTGATGTTTTTTATCACGAAGCGCGAGTTCTACAACATAAAACCAGAGGTATTGCAATCGAGGGCCATGATGGAAGAGATACGGCAAACTTGCGAGGCCATTGAGGGAGAAGTGGGCAAGGGTTTGTTTTATGCTTCCACTATGCGACAGGACAACCGGCTTCCTAACCTCAATGATTTTGTTGAAGACTATTGGAAATTGCGTTACCGTCGTACCATCCAGAGCTGGAAGACCAATAAGTTACCCCTGGTAGTCACACACAAGCTGGTGAATGAAGAAACGGATGATATTATACAATTCCTCGTGCGGCGGAATTTCCTGAACCGGCCCGAAGACAAAGTGAAAATTGTCTACCATCCGGATTTCATCACCTCCACCAATCCGTTGTTTGGAATGGACTATAGTCAGTTTGTACGGGGTTGTCATCTGGGCGTATTTCCAAGTTATTATGAACCTTGGGGGTACACCCCGCTTGAATGTATGGCCAGCGGTGTTCCCTCAGTCACCAGTGACCTGTCAGGATTCGGAGATTATCTCACCCATAATTTCCCAGACCATGAAAAGCACGGCATGTTTGTGATTGAAAGGGGAAAACGCACCTTTGAATGGAGTGCTAGACAACTGGCAGCCTCTTTGTATAAATTCCTGACCCAAACCCGCCGGGAAAGGATCATGCAAAGAAATAATGTGGAAAATTATTCAGCAGCCTTTGATTGGAAAAACCTGATTAAGCATTACCGGCAGGCTTATGAACTGGCGGTACAATAGCCTTAATTTTTTAAGGACCACCTTTCGGAACGAACTACTTTATTCTAAATTTCTTTTTGAAAACCATGATCGTCCATAACCTCGGAGAGCAGAACTCGGTTGCCAACCAATTCTTACAGGAGTTGCGCGACCCCCAAATTCAAAAGGACCGGCTCCGTTTCCGCCACAATCTTTTTAGACTTGGCGAACTGATGGCCTTTGAAATATCAAAGAGTCTTGACTATCACCCGGTAGAAGTTGAAACGCCGCTCAGTAAGAAGGTTATGAATATACCGGATCCGGAGATCGTGTTGCTTACCATCCTCCGGGCAGGTTTGCCGTTTCTGGGTGGATTTCAAAACATATTTGATAAGGCGGATACCGGCTTTATTGGCTCTTATCGTGTGGAGGGCACTTCTGAAATTCGTATTCAGCGGGATTATATGGCCGCCCCGTCGCTGGCGGGCAAAACGGTTATACTCACCGATACCATGCTTGCCACCGGAAGGTCGTTGGCCGATGCGGTAGCAACGCTCATCCGTCATGGACAACCCACCCACCTGCATCTTGCCTCTGTAATTTCTGCCCCGGAGGGAATTCAATATTTGAAGGAAAAAATAAAAACACCTTCCACACTCTGGGTGTTTGCCATCGACGACAAACTAAGTCCCAATTTTTATATAGTGCCGGGACTGGGTGACGCTGGCGATTTGAGTTTCGGATCAAAGTGAAGTATGATGGAAGAATTTTTGAAGGCCATACCGATTTACTTCTTCACCATGCTCAAGTTTATCCTGGGGCCAACCCTGGGATTTGCTGCCCGGCTTCATTTCCTGACCACGGTCATGGTTACAGTAGCGGGAATGATGACCATAGTAGTCTTGTTCACGTTTTTTGGTGAATGGATCAAAACCAAATTCAGGAATCGTTTTCAGAGAAAAAAAAACCTAGCCCCAACCACGGGAAGGCTTGACGGGTTTTGGAAAAAGTATGGGCTTACCGGCATTGCGATTCTCACGCCGCTGCTATTGACACCCATCGGAGGCACTTTGCTGGCGGTAAGCTCGGGCAGTCCAAAAGAAAAAATAATTTTTTTTATGTTTATCAGCGCAGCCACCTGGGCGTTGATTTTCACAACGATAATTTATTTTGTGGGTGGAGAAGTGCTGCCTGAGTTTGTGAGGCCTTGAAGTCCCGGATTCAGCAAAGGGTTAATGAAGAATAAAAAATACGATTATTTCACCTCTTCATCAGGCAACATCTCAATATCCCTTATCAAAACTTTTTTAGCAATGCGTTGCGCGGTGGGCGTCGCAGCGAGGCCGCCGAGGGCTGTTTCTTTATAACGAGTTTCCATACTCGCGCCAATTTCTCCCATGGCTTCAATTACTTCATCCACCGGTATCACACTGCTCACGTCAGCCAGTGCAATTTGTGCCGAACTGTTGGCAATCGCTGCAGCGCTAGCATTGCGAACAACGCACGGCACTTCCACAAGTCCAGCAACCGGATCACACACGAGGCCCAGCATGCACTGAACAGTAATGGCGACGGCATTAAATATCTGATCGGTGTTCCCACCCAGGCAATAAACAATGGC
>JAYWDP010000184.1:0-2194 GCA_043779775.1 Cyclobacteriaceae bacterium | reverse complement strand
CCATCGACGCCAATTTACCTCCGCGCAGACTCACCGGACATATTGCCCACATAGAGGAAATTGTCTTTAACAACGCAGCAAATTTCCTGGCCACCACGAGCAGGGATCATACCGTTCGTATCTGGAACTGGAACAAACTTGCCGAACAGCCCATTGTTCTTCGCGATGTGGACCAGGACGAATGGGTGTGGAGCGCAACCTTTACGCCTGATGACGAGCAGCTCATGATTGGTGTGCACTCCAGGGTTGAAAAATCCAAGGAGACCATCCACGTATGGCCTACCAAGATCGGCACCATGGCAAGCAGCCTGTGTAGCTATGTGGGCCGAAACATGACCAAAGACGAATGGACCAATTTTGTCGGAGCCGATCTCCCTTATGAGAAGACCTGCGACAATTACCCGACTAATAATAAGTGATGATTTCTATGAAGCGACTCTTTTTTTTAATTTTCACTGCGGCCTGTGCAACCAACGTTTTTTCACAGGCAACCAATTGTACACAGGTTTTACGACTCGTTCGTTCAACCTATGAACAGGGCCGCTTACACGAATTGCCATCACTCATGGAGGGGTGCTTGATAGGCATTGGCGCAAAGGGATTTACCAAGGCCGACAAACGCGAAGCCTATCGTTATCTGACCCTTGCCTACATCTATCTGGAGGAACCGGAAAAGGCGGATGAATCCATGCTGAAGTTGCTGGATACGGACCACTTTTTCCAGATCAACCCAGCCCTGGATCCTGCCGAATTCATTGCCTTGTATAATAAATTCAGGCACGATCCCCTGTATAGCATTGATCTGAAATTTGGAGTCAACGCTTCTCAACCGGCAGTTTCCCAGTATTATAATATTGGCAGTACTGCCGCAGGCAAAGGAAAATACGGGATGGGGATCAGCATTCAGATTTTGGCGGCATTTGAAAAGAGTTTCACAAAAAAACTAAAAAACTTTGTTGCTGCACCTGAAATCGGTTATGTGGTTCGCAGCTTCACTTATGCAAACCCCCAACTGGCAGTGGCGGACCAAGATCCTAATAAAGCGATTAGCAGCCAGAACTTTGCCTTCAGCCAGAATTGGCTTGACCTGAATGGGATTGCACTTTACAAATTCAAGGATACCCAGGACCTCAAAACGTATATCGGCGGCGGCCCGGGGATCAGCTATTTGCTGAGTTCAAGTAATCAGGCAAGCACGAAGTTGGGTAATGACTTTACGGTTACGGGCAACGCTATCGTTGATACCGAGTCCTATAATAAACTGGTGTATTCCTTCACGGTCCTCGCAGGCGCAAAAATTAAATTTGCTGACTTCTATGTCATGGCTGATATAAGATATCAGTATGGACTGAAAAATGCGATCAACCCTGCCACCCGCACAAATTCTTCGGTGGGTTTTGACTATCAGGGACAGTACAACGATTACAAAATGAACAATCTGATGATTAATGTGGGTGTATCGTATCCAGTGTTCAAACCGAAAAAACTTATTAAGTAAGATGAGAAAGATTTTTACTGTTTTTATATCGCTGCTGTTGGCTTCGTGCCTGAGTGAGAATAGTGCCGATCCGGGCAAGGGTGCGACCTTCATCCGTTACTTCAACGGAGGGAACAATGACCAGGCTCAGGCACTGGAAGAAACTCCCGATAAGGGCTTTATTATTCTCGCCAATACCAGAATTCAGAAAGCAGAAGCTGATGTACCCCATTTTAAAATAAAGCTGATAAAAACCGATCAATTCGGAAACCCCGTCTGGGTAAAGCTTTTCCCTCCCATTGATGATAATAGCAAAGATTATACAGGTTCCGGGCTCCAGTTAATACCTACCGGAGGTTACATAATTTCCGGAGTTGATATAAAGAGCAGTACGAATAAAAAATCGTTGCTCATGACGGTGGGCGATGATGGGAATTTAGTAAAAGCTGCTTCCTACGGAGCTTCTTTAAGCGGCAAAGCGGTAGCGGTGAATGCAGCTGGCAATTTTCTGGTTTTGAGTACTTCTGGAATTCAAACAATGCGCCTCACTGAAATGGATAAGACCACCTTAGCGCCTGTTGTTCCCGCGGACACGGCCATTACCTACGGCGCAGGCCAGACCGAACTGACCAACAAACTGTTTATTGATGAAGCTGGAAAAGTTCTATGGTCTGGTGTTGTGACGAAGAATGGCCTCACGGGAATACGAATGATCAA
>JAYWDP010000183.1:0-2195 GCA_043779775.1 Cyclobacteriaceae bacterium | reverse complement strand
GCATCTTGCTCATCGATGTAATACTCTGAATTCGTGTACAGATCAATTAGTGAAGAAAATCCCCGCCTTAGTTCAGTTTCTATCGTAGCAGGCTGCCGTTCAAACTCTTCGGCCAGGGCCTTGGACATATTGACCACCGGACTTCTTTCGGGACGAAAATCTGCTACCACCCAATTGGTATTATGGGCTTTGAAGAATCCCGCTCTCGCATTGGGAATGAGACCACCGTAAATGAGTGACGACTTACCTTCGCCGGACGCGCCGGTCACCATCAAAAACTTATTTTGCTCCAGCAACGCCGTAATCTGATCGACCTGAATATCCCGACCCTTAAAATACAGGCTCTCCTCTTCGGTGAAAGACCGGAGACCGGTGTAGGGACAGATCGTTTGTGCTTCAATCATTAATTAGTCTTCATTAAACAATCACTCGAAATTCATTATTCCAAACAGTGCTGACCAGCAAGTAAATCCTATGGGTTCGCCAAACTATATTATGTTCTTCGGGATTCCTTGTGTCATTGCGCCTTTGCGGTAAGTTCCGAATACCGATAGGGATTTAACCGCAAAGACGCCAAGAGATCCATTGCTATTCAAATAAAAAGTTCATCAGTTTTCCTCCGTTACATAATCAATAAAGCGGTTATTGAATTTTTCAATTTCACTGTATTGCTGCCAGTCCATTTTGTTTTCGTTCTTTCCCTGCGAATATCCATAAAGAATATTCCACAGGAACTGGGCCTGGTCACCATCGGAAATATTTCCGGTGATTTGCTGCCGGGCACCAAAAAGATCGCCATGAAAGGCAAACGAGCGCGAAATCCGAAGGGTGGGATCGAATTTATTGAAGATATTCTTTATTGTCCTGTAGGCCTCCGGGGCATTCTTCTCAGGATCTTGCATGACCAGCACGTGGGCAATCAATTGCCGGTTCGGCTGACCGGTTGAAAGATTTTCAATGCGGGTCAATTCAATCCGGGCAGAATCTATTGCCTGCTGAGTGCCTGAGCTGTTAACTCTTTGCTCCAGCATCTCTCTTGCAGCGAACGCGTACAGCGACGAGCGGTTGATTGGATTCTTAAAGATTTTGACAAGGCCGTAAGCCTCATTGAAATGATCATACCTTACAAGGCCGGTTACAGCTGTAGCGATCATTCTAAAAGACTGGCCGTTTACTGGAATGGCAAGTGGACCGGTATTCCGGAGCAGATTCATGATCTTGCTAAAGTCCAGCTTGCTATAATACTGTACGGCCTTTTCACCATCACCCTTCTCATACGCCTCGTTGGCTAGAAGAATAAGCAACACGTTTAGGTCAGCATACTGGGAGGCCTTCCTTTCGGCCAATTTTCTTTCAAGAGAAGCGAGTATTTCCTCATCCGCCCTCATTCGCACGGTAACCGAGCGAAAAGCCATGTTGACGAAGTAGTTTTGGAGCCACCGGGAAATGTAGGGTAACTCAGCATCAGTGTATAATTCATCAAACAAATTTTTCTCTAGGATATATTGGATAAAAATCCCCGAATTGAAGGGATAATAAATACCCCTTCCCTCGAAAGGCATAAACGATGTGGCGTAGTCGGGATATACAAAAAGAATTCTGCGCGGGCCCGATAGGGTCATCTCGGATTCCTCTCCTATAAACGGCTGGGCGAGAAACGCTTTGTTTACGGTGCCAAAATACTTGAAAGCCTGATCAAGCAAGGGATAAACAGTTTCCTTACTCTCCGTAATGCCGCTCAATTTGAGCGCCGCAGACCGAAGTATTGCTTCATCTTTGTAAGAAAGCCCAAGATAGAAACCACGCTCATCCGCACTGGCTGCTGTTTTTTTGATGCATTCCCGGTATTGCAAAAAAAAGAACTCCAACTGTTTTGGGTCACCCAATTCTAAATTCAGGTTGGTAATGTCGCCGTTTTCATTCAGGCTAAATGCTGTTGCTACGCCGAGATTGCTGCGCCCGATCAGTCGCTCATAAAACTCCTTTTCTTTTATTTTCTTGCGGTCACAATATCCTTTTACAAATGAGTCAAAGGATTGTTTCTGTCCATAGGTGTAAAACACTCCCGCTACATTGGTGGCGTTATCGGCCATGCCGGTATAATCATTCTGATAGTAGTTTTGACTGTGCTTGAGTAACGAGTCGATGCATTGCAAGGTTCTTTCTGTATTTCCTGTGGCTGCATAGAGGTAAGC
>JAYWDP010000182.1:0-2197 GCA_043779775.1 Cyclobacteriaceae bacterium | reverse complement strand
GTGTTGTAGGTGGTGGCAATGGGTGCTTCTTGTTTAAATCAATGAGTTCCGGATGTTCTGTAACCACCCCAAAATTATTTTGAGATTGGTCAAAATCCTGGATCAAGTGATCCCAACTGTGCCATTCCCAGATAATTTTTGCATTGTTTTTGCCCTCGGGCTGAAGCTCAACAATGATATCAGGCCATACACCTGCTTTGGGTGTTAACGCTGGCTTTAGGCCGGCTTTCCTGGCTTCCTCGGGAGTTTTGGCCTCCCAGGCCAGGGCCAGAATATTTCCATTTGGCATATGTGTAGCATCATGATGGCTAAGATGTTGCTCGCTGGCGAATTGGTAATCCCAAACAAGCTCGCCCTCCCACGTAATTTCCTGTAGACGACCCCCCTGGCCACCGCCTGCAAAAACAGGTGCCTGAGGATCCCTGCCACCGCGTAGCAGATTGCCGTTTTCTTTCAAATAGGAAAACCCGGATGGACCGTATTGACTTTCCCAGGTATGCACCACTTCACCGTCCAAATTAACTAGGTATGTTGTTGCAGATAGTAATGGACAAAAAAGTACATAGCCTGGTGTAGCTTCAACTGTTTTATTGATCAATCCCCTGGGCATTCCGAGCCCACCCATTTTTGCCATTTGTTTACGCTGCTCCTCTTCCTTTGCTTTTGATTCGTCATGACCGGACTTCTGGCAACTCCACATGCTGCCAACTGCAAAAACAAAAATGAATCCATAAATGAATTTATTCATGAGGAGGAATATTTAATGGTGAATCAATAAAGAATGTGTCCAATTTAAGAAATTGAAATTAATACCTGTTATTTTTTGTCCTCTTTCGGGGGAGGTGGCAATACAAATGGCTTGGGTTGAGGATTTAAAGGTTCCAATTTACGGCCAGCTAATGCAGGATGATCGGCTGGGATAAATGTAGCCCGAAACTCAAAATAAGCAAACGGAATTGCTTGAACCGGGTCGCCATTAGGTTTGCGAATCTCGCCCCGGTAAGGATTTAGATATTCCCAAACAACCTTGCCTTCTGGTGTTACTTCAAAAAACCTGGCTTTAGCCCCTTCGTTAATAAATGTGTTGCCATTTTTCATTCGGTGCGCACCGGAAATAAAACTGCTATAAAAGGAAATGGTATCTGACGCTACATAAACCCAGGTTGGTTTCTCCGGACCAAACGGTTTGTTCTTTTCAAGCACGTAATTTCCCTTTTCATTTATGGGAAGAGATAACTCAACAACGGCAGAATAATCCAGACTATCCGCTCGGCCTTGTACATTATTATTGAAAACAGTCAGATTTCCAGCACCTGGTTTTCCGTCTTCAATCCAGCGTACATCATGTTGCCCTAATAGTTTCCGATCGGTAGAATCACCCCTTTGATAATTTTTAGGATTTCCCCAACGATAAAGAAAGTCTCCTCCTTTGCCACTTTTTCCACCACTGTGACCGGCCGCTTCTTTCGTTGACATACTGTGATCAATGATAAAGATTTCATTCAATTGTGGTGAACTGAAAACGATTTGGTCCAGGGTAGGATTATACTTGATAGCGTTGAAATGATAAATATCCGCTGCCCGGTTACCGGCAGTTGTGTTTCTTTCCGCCATTCCTTTGGCCTGCAAAACTTCTACACTATCCTGAGATATAGCTGGCGGTAATTTATTTCCCATATTAAAATCTAATAATTCCGGATGATCTTTCGGAATGCCATAATTAGCTTTGGCTGCGTCCCTATCTTGGATCAAATGATCCCACACATGCCACTCCCAAACAATCTTGCCACCATGTTTGGCTTGTGGCTCTATTTCAATAATCTTTTCAAGCCAGGGTCCGTCTTTAGGTGTCATTTCCGGGTTACGTCCTTTTGCAAGAGCATCGTCATATGATTTGACTTCATAAGCAACTGCCAGGATATTTCCATTGGGCATAACGGTAAAGTCGTGATGCACCATGCTCTCTTCCGTAGCGTATTCAAAATCCCATAACATTTTACCATTCCAATCTAATTTTTGCAGTCGTCCGTAGGGTCCGCCAAAGCCGAACACAGGAAAGTCGGGATCTTCAGCACCTTGAAACAATGAGCCGTCATCCGTTAAATACGCGTTGAACGTTGTGTAATTTCCTTTCCATTCATGAACTACTTCGCCCTTACGATTGACCAGATAAATAAATGGAGAATTGGTTACCGCA
>JAYWDP010000181.1:0-6546 GCA_043779775.1 Cyclobacteriaceae bacterium | reverse complement strand
CACCGGTTTTCGGCATTTTAAGCATTGATCACAATCTCACGGCGGGTAGGCCGCTGACACCATCAGCGGGTTACGAAAATTCTTCCAGCACACCTGACAAAAACTGAAAAAAGTTTTTAAGCATGTTAACCGATAAAATGCGCTGAATATTTCTGTAATTTCGTGGCTATTTTTAACTGTATTCCGAGGAGGAGTTTATACGAATGGGACTTTTTGATTTCTTCACCAGTGACATTGCCATCGATCTGGGCACTGCGAACACGCTGATCATATATAAAGACAAGGTAGTCGTGGATGAACCATCCATCATTGCATTGGATAAACTAACGGGCAAAGTTCTTGCCATCGGGCGTGAGGCCATGCAGATGCATGAAAAGACACATGACAATATTAAAACTATCCGTCCGCTGAAAGAAGGTGTTATCGCCGACTTCCATGCTGCCGAGATGATGATCCGCGGCATGATCAAGATGATCGACACAGGAAGAAGATTATTCCCGCCCTCCTTGAGAATGGTCATTTGTATTCCTTCCGCGATTACCGAAGTGGAAAAACGCGCCGTGAGGGATTCAGCCGAACATGCGAACGCCAAAGAAGTGTACATGATCCATGAGCCCATTGCGGCGGCCATTGGTATCGGCATTGATATTGAACAACCGATCGGCAACATGATCGTTGACATTGGTGGAGGAACTACCGACATCGCAGTCATTGCCTTGTCGGGAATTGTTTGTGATCAGTCCATCCGCATTGCAGGCGACACCTTTAACCGTGACATCCTTGACTACATGCGCAGGCAACATAATCTGCTCATTGGAGAGCGAACGGCTGAACGTGTAAAAATTGAAGTGGGCTCCGCCCTGACAGAACTGGACGACGGCCCCGATGATTACGAAATCCGAGGCCGCGACTTGATGACGGGAATTCCTAAAACCATCAAAATATCATACAGTGAAGTGGCTTTTGCCCTTGACAAGTCCATCTCAAAATTGGAGGAAGCTGTGTTGAAAGCACTGGAACTTTCTCCGCCTGAGATTTCGGCTGATATTTATGAAAGAGGCATTTATCTCACAGGGGGCGGCGCCATGTTGCGCGGCCTGGATAAACGACTCTCGCTGAAAACAAAGTTACCGATCCACGTGGCTGATGATCCGCTGCGTGCCGTTGTGCGAGGTACAGGGGCAGCCTTGAAGAACCTGAACAGCTATCGAAAAGTATTGATGACATGATGCATGCAGCGTCTTCTTAATTTTTTCTACGAATACCGGGCCTTTTTTACGTTCCTGTTATTAGAGGTTTTTTGCGCCCGGCTGTTGGTAGTGAATAATCAATACCAGAGCACAAAATTTTTTAATTCTTCCAACCGGCTTGCCGCGATTATCATGGGCTTTTCACAAAGCACCCGTGAATACTTTTCCCTCCGACAGATCAACCAGGAATTGTCGCAGGAGAACGCGCAGCTTCTTACCTTACTAGAGCAGCAAAACCAAACGCTTCGAATCTTTAATGCAAAAGGTGATACAGCGGCCCACTATGATTTTGTCAGTGCAAGAGTGGTTAACAACTCGGTAGCGCAGTTCAAAAATTATATTACCATCAATCGAGGTGAAGATTCGGGCATTGAGCCTGGCATGGCTGCCATCAGCACGTTTGGTGCTGTGGGCAAAGTAAAATCTGTATCATCACATTTTTCCGTGCTGATATCCTTGTTGAATATTGATGAGCAGGTCTCCAGCATCCTCAAGCGGACCGGCAACTTTGGCACCTCCCAGTGGGATGGGACCGATCCGCGGGCAGTAAATCTCTTATATGTCCCCAGACATGTTCAGCCCCAGGTGGGCGACACAGTCCTTACTTCAGGCTACAACGCCGTATTTCCAGAAGGTATATTAGTGGGCATTGTCAAGGAAGTAAAACTCAAAGATGAGGCCTTGTTTTACGATATCCGGGTAGCCCTGGCACAGGATTTCAGAAGATTGTCATTTGTTAAAATCGTCAAGAGCAGGCAAAAATCTGAGCTTGACTCCCTTGAAAAAATAACCATAGGTAAACAACCATGAACCGTTCCGGAATATTGGCGGTCCTCTACTTCATCCTCTATCTGCTGGTTCAGGTAATGCTGTTCAAACAGCTGGTACTTTTTAACACGGCCTTCTGTTTTCTGTATGTGGCTTTCATCCTCCTGCTACCTATTGAGACGAATACGCTGGTGCTTATGATTATCGCTTTTGTCCTTGGATTCTGCATAGACATTTTCTACGATAGTCTCGGTCTGCATGCCATGAGCCTCGTACTCGTGGCCTATCTTCGGAATTACTGGCTGGGTACCATCACACCACAAGGCGGATACGATGCCGGCGAAGGGCCAACCCTTGCAGTCAATGGTCTTCAGTGGTTTATTGTCTATATACTTCCGCTGGTGTTTATTCATCATTTCGTTTTGTTTTTTACTGAGGTGGGTGGATTTGGTATTTTCTGGTTTACGATGTTAAAAGTGATTACAAGCCTTGTCTTTACCATGGCGGTAATATTATTTTTGCAATACTTTTCGTTTGAAAGAAGATAATGAACGAAGGCAGAAAAGAAATATTCCAGGTAGTCATCGTGCTGATCAGCATCGTGTTTCTGATCAAATTATTTTCTATTCAGGTGCTGGACGACCGTTATGCCGACCTGGCTGAAAGTAATGCTATCCTGCGCCAGGTAGAATATCCTTTCCGGGGTCTGATCTATGACCGCAAAGGAAAGTTAATAGTCTATAATACTCCAGAATACAAACTTGAGGTGTTGTTGAAAGACGTGAAGAAATTTGATTCGGCTAAGTTTTGTAGTGTATTCAAAATTTCGCGTGAAGAGCTGAGAAAGAAATTCAAGGAAATGAAAGCGTTAAAAGAATTTTCGCCTTACAAGCCTACACGCTTTCTCGAGCAGCTTTCCAACACCGACTTTGCCAGCATCCAGGATTACCTCGATGAATTTCCCGGTTTTTATGTTCAGGCACGTACCACCCGGTCTTACACCACTCCGGCCCTGGCCAATGCGTTGGGCTACGTCAGTGAGATCAGCAAAAACAAACTTCAGGATGATGTCACAAAAATTTACCGTCAAGGTGACTACATTGGCCAGAGCGGAATCGAAGCCCAATATGAGGAACAGCTGCGTGGCAAACGAGGCGTCCGTTTTAAACTGAGGAATGTAAAAGGGATCCTGAAAGGTTCTTTTAAAAACGGAGCGTACGACACCCTTTCAGTTCCCGGTCAGGATCTGGTCACAGGCATCGACCTGGATTTGCAGCAATATGGAGAGTTTCTGATGAAACGTTTTGCGGGAAGTATCGCTGCAATTGAGCCCTCATCAGGCGAAATCCTTGCCCTGGTTTCGGGTCCCTCATACGACCCCAACTTACTCACCGGCAAGCGGTATAGCACCAATTTCAAACTCATCAGCAGTGACACCAACAAACCACTCTTCAATCGTCCGCTGATGGCTCAGTACCGTCCGGGATCTATTTTTAAAATAGCCCAGGCCATGACGGCGTTGCAAGAAGGGGTCATTACCCCTGAAACCCGTATCCGCTGCGACCGGTCACTGATTGATTGTCACGGCGGCCACAGCAATGAAGATCTGCGTGGAGCCATTACCAATTCATGCAACCCGTATTTTCTCGGTGTCCTCCGCAGAATGCTAAACCAGGGGATCATCAACGATCCTTACAAGGATACGCGCGTAGGGCTCGCTGAATGGGACAAACATATCATGAGCTTTGGCTTTGGCAAAGCGCTGGGCATCGATCTCCCCAATGAGAAGGGCGGATTAATTCCCTCACCTGAATATTACGACCGGGCCTACAACAATCGACCGTGGAAATTTTCCAATATCTATTCCATCGCAATCGGGGAAGGAGAAAATCTTGTAGTGCCTTTACAGATGGCCAACTTTGTTGCCACCATCGCTAACCGGGGATTTTATTACACACCACATATCGTCAAAGCGATTGGCCATGACGGAAAGCCATCGCCACAGTATCGGGAGAAACATTATACCACCATTGATTCATCCAATTTTAACATTGCAATCGACGCCATGCAGCAAGTGGTCGAAGTTGGCACCGGCCGACGCGCTTTCTTAAAAGATATTATTGTATGTGGCAAAACAGGCACTGTCCAAAATGATCCAATGCCCTCTCATGCCGTGTTCATTGCGTTTGCTCCCCGCGACAATCCCAAAATAGCTATTTCAGTATATGTTGAAGACAATGGTCAGGGTGGAAGAGCCGCCGCTGCCATTGCTTCCCTGATGATAGAAAAATATTTATTGGGTAAAACTCAGCGACCCTTCATGGAAGAGTACGTATTGAGAGGACAATTTTTAGACAAGAAAAATTGAAAAGAGAAGATAACATATCCGGAAGTCTTGATTGGGCCACCATCGGCCTTTATCTTATATTGGTCGTGCTGGGCTGGTTTAATATATATGCGGTCGTCTATGACGAAGAGGTCCATCAGTCCATCTTCAGTCTCACACTCAATTCCGGAAGGCAATTACTTTTCATTGTTGCTTCTGTCGTCATCATTATGGGCATTGTCATTCTTGATATGCGCTTCTATGAAACGTTTGCTTACATACTCTATGGCATCATCATGGTGCTCCTATTCCTGGTACCGATCATCGGTAAAGAAGTCGGAGGCAACAAAGCCTGGATTGGCATAGGCTCCTTTGGTGTGCAGCCCTCGGAGTTCGCAAAGTTTATTGTCGCCATGGCCGTTGCCAAATATATAGGCTCGGTAGGTTTCAGGATAGACAATATCCGCCAGCAGCTTATTTTGTTTGGGATTATAGGTTTGCCCATGGTTTTGATTTTACTCCAAAAGGATACAGGAACGGCGTTGGTTTTTACTTCTTTTATTTTTGTCTTTTATCGCGAAGGTATGTCACCCTTCCTGATGATCGTAGGTCTCTGTGCGGCCGTCATATTTATTTTAACGCTGCTGATCCCCAATCAACTCTATTTGCACGGGGCCATCGTCGGGACCCTGGCCTTGTTGATTATTTTTGGCAAAAAGAAACTCAAAAGAATTTTAGTACTCACCGCAGGGGCCATTGTCATTATGGGAGTGATTGAAAGTGTTGACTACGTGATCACCGATGTGCTTAAACCGCATCAGCAAAACCGCATCAAGGCACTGATCAACCCCGACGCTGACCCTTTGGGCTTCGGCTGGAACGTCACCCAATCTAAAATCGCCATCGGAAGCGGTGGCTTTTCCGGCAAGGGCTTTTTGAAGGGCACACAAACCAAATTTGACTTTGTGCCGGAGCAAAGCACAGATTTTATTTTTTGTACTATTGGAGAAGAACACGGCTGGCTGGGGAGTCTGACTACGGTGGCTTTGTTTGTGGCGTTTCTTTTGCGAATAATATTTATTGCGGAACGGCAAAAAAGCCGATTCACGCGCGTATACGCCTACAGCGTGGTAAGCATTTTCTTTTTTCACTTTGCTGTGAACATTGGGATGACGGTGGGCTTATTTCCGGTGATTGGAATTCCCCTGCCCTTTTTCAGCTACGGCGGCTCGTCGTTGTGGGGATTTACAATCCTGTTGTTTATTCTGCTAAAGTTGGATGCGCATCGGGGGCAGATGCTCCAGAGGGTTTAGAGAATGAGGTGGTAATCGGTACTGGTTGTAATTTGGATATTAGCCAACGGCTAAAAGGCTAACAGCACCCATCACGCGAAGCGTTTTTCCACCATCTCCATAAACTCCTCATACTCTTCACTCTCCGGATTCCACTCTCCGTAATTATTAGTCAGATAGGATTTTGCCTGAGTTAGATTGTCCAATTCGTCGAGCCGTTCAATAGCCGCAGAGAACAATTCAAAGTCACCATTGAACAGGATCTTGGTGAACATAAACTTTTGGTTGATCGTCAGGCTGTCCTTGATTTTCTTCTTCTTCTGAAAATTCTCGGCAAGGGTGGTTTGAGCAGGTTTTGCCAATTGATCATAGAGGGTGGATTGGGCTGGGGCCGGTTTAATTAACGGGTCCTTGACAACTTCCGCTGGTTGGGCTGTTTCGCTGACCCTTGATTCCACCTTAACCGTTTCTGTTTTGGCTCGCTCCACCTTCGTTACAATTTCAGCAGGACTTTCCTCCTTCTCATAAAATTTTTCCAGGGTCATAGGCACTACTTTTGAAAACTGACCTAAGTACCCTTCGATGTCCTCCGGAGTGAAATTTACTTCTTCCAGAATATGGTCCAATAACGCAAATGCTTCATTCCCCGATAGGACACTAAGTTTCTTGTCGTCCAGTGTCTGCAGAAGTTTTTCCAGTGGGACACGGTTAATTTTTACATACTTGACCTCGTTTTTCAACTCATCGGCTTTCAGGTTGCCACCTGTTCCGCGGTCCAATATTTCTGAATAAAAGTCGTAAGGTGCTAAAATCAAGTACAGAGATTGGCTGACGGCTTTTTTCAACAAGGGTTGAAAATTTTCCCTGGAAATTGAAATATGATTGGATAACAGATTAAGGAATTTCACGA
>JAYWDP010000180.1:0-6551 GCA_043779775.1 Cyclobacteriaceae bacterium | reverse complement strand
TGAACTATTTTTTGCTCGCCTTAAAAAGTTTTTCTTTCTCCTCCTTCGTCAGGCTTTCGTAGCCGCCATCAGAAATCTTATCCAGAATGTCATCGATTTCTTTTTGAGAGATGCCGGAAAGGTTGGGATTCTTTTTCGCGTTGGGAACATCATTTTTACGATAGGACACTTTCACTTTCACTGCGGGTTTGAACAGGCTCTTGGTCCAATCCAGGAAAGCGGTAATCCACCCACCCCAATTAACTCCCGCCTGCAGTTGTTTGATATAAATAAAACCCATGAGTGCTCCGCCCAGGTGGGCAATGTTGCCACCGGCATTGGAACCTACGGAACCGATGAAAGAAAGGACAATATAAAATCCTGCGATGTACTTGATCTTTACCGGACCAAATAAGAAGAGGAAAAAAGTATAATTGGGGACTAAGGTTGCCACCGCGACCATCACCGCATACACTGCGCCTGAAGCTCCTACCATGCCGGGAAAATTAGCCTGACTTTTGAAAAAAGGTATTGTATTAAAAACCAGGAGATAACATACTCCTGCCGCCAGGGCGCCTAACACATATAAAGCAATGAGTTTATCACTTCCCAGATATTCAATAAACAACTTACCAAACCAGTAGAGAAAAAGCATATTGAATAAAATGTGAAGAATATCAGGGATGCTGTGATTGAAAGCATAGGTGATAATCGTCCAGGGGCGAAGTATAAAATCGGAAAACTTTGGCGGAATAGAGAATTGGTCATGAATAAGATTGAAGAACGCTTCAAAGCCCAGTATTCTGGAAAAAACATACAACACCCCCAATGTCAGAAACACCGCCACATTGATAATAATCAACTGAGTGTGCGAGCTGTTCGTACGATTGAATGCGTTTTTAAATTCCTCTAACACAAGATTGGATTTACAGGATTGAACCGGAACAACAGACTTCGAATTTAAGCATTTGTTGGTTTACCCCCTTCTGCCAGTTCCCTGACCACGCCAGAAGGTCACCAACAAAAATCCAACAAAGGCACCTCCGAAATGAGCCAAGTGCGCCACCTTGCCGCTCCTATCCATCAAAAAAGTCAGCCCCCCAATCACAAATACCAGGTACTTGGCCCGGACTGGAATAAAAAATAACGAGACTTCCATATTAGGAAATATCATTCCAAAAGCCATCAGGACTCCATAGAGCGCGCCGGAAGCACCCAGCATGGATCCTCCTGCACCTGGGAAAAGAAAGAAATTCACCAGTGCATAAATGGCACCCGCTCCGATGCCTGTAGCCAGATAAAACAGAAGAAATTTTTTGTCTCCCCAATACATCTCCAAAACCGGAGCAATAGAGGCAAACGCCATCATATTAAATAGGATATGAAAGAAATCACCATGGGCAAACATGTAGGTAAAAAACTGGTAAGGTTTGAAATACGGGGAATGAATATCATACAATGCCAGATAATAAGTTGAAACCGGCATCAACTTTTGAATGATGAAAACAACCACATTGATGATCAAAAGATTACGGACGACAGGCGATAAGTTATTAAACATGCTGCTAAAATTTATCTAAAGTGATTTTCAATCTTAGACGTTTCAAAAATAAAAAATGTTGTGTTGCCCTCCGGAGAATAATTTGGATTACGGCAGGAAAATAGCTCCTCCACCAGGGATTCTACCTCTTCCTGTGAAAGTCTTTGCCCTGCCTTGATCCCCGCGCGCTTCGCCAGGGAGCGGGCCAGGTTGTCGCGCAGCGGGAGGCTGAGGCTGGATTGATTTTGTTTAAACTGTTCCAGCAGTCCTTCGAACAGTTCCTTTTCATTCTGTCCGGGAGTTTCTGCCGGCGCCCCGTTTACCACGAGGGTATTTTTCCCAAACACCTCAAACTGAAAACCCAATGCCCGGATTTCATTTTCCATTTCCATGACCAAAGCAAAGTCTGTGGTGCTGAGGCTGACCGTTTGAGGAAATAAGCTCTGAAGACTGGCCCCGGCATGGGCTTGCATCCGTGCCAGAAATCTTTCAAACAGGATACGTTCATGTGCAGCTTCCTGATCGATGATCATCAAACCGTTTTTAACAGGCCGTACCAAATATTTCTGATGAAGTTGAAAGGTTATATTTGCTTCTTCTGCCATCCTGATCTCCTCCCGATGAATGGCACTTTGCGTGGACCCACTTCGTGTCTCCAGCGAGGGAGTAAACAACCGGGATTGCGCCGGCCGCTCCCCCTCAAAAAGCTTCTCCCAGTTTTGAAGATTCGAGCGCTGCAGGGAAGAGCCAAACTGTTCATCCAGGTACTGATCGCGGCTCAAAGCAGGTGCGTTGCTTAGTTTATTGACCAGGTTCACGTCGGCAGAATAGTCCAGTGCCGGGGTAAGGTTATGGGCCCCCAAGGCCTGCCGCACTGCCGACCGCACCACAGCATACACGGCCCGTTCATCGTCAAATTTTATTTCGGTCTTGGTTGGATGAACATTGATGTCGATATGACGCGGGTCGATGGAAATAAAGAGCACATAAAACGGAAAGCCCGAAGATGGCAACAAAGCCTCATAAGCACTGACGACGGCATGGTTGAGATAATTATTCCGGATGAAGCGCTCGTTGACAAAAATGAATTGCTCTCCCCGGGTTTTCTTTGCCGACTCCGGCTTGCCAATATAGCCCGCGACTTTCAGCAATTCAGTTTCTTCCTGACAGGAAGCCAGTTGCTCCTGATAGGATTTCCCAAAAAGCGCAACTATACGCTGGCTGAGTTTGGCTGGGGCCAGATCATAGAGAACTTCATCACCCTGTGTCAATGAAAAAGAAATTTCAGGGTGGGCCAGTGCGATCCGCTGAAAATCCTCCAGAATATGTTTCATCTCCACCGGGTTGGACTTGAGAAAGTTCCTTCGCGCGGGGATGTTGTAAAATAAATTTTTGACGCTGATCGTAGTGCCCTTCTCACAGGCTGTGGGCTCCTGGCGTTTCACGTCAGATCCCTCAACGACCAGCAGCGTTCCCAATTCACTGGCTGCCTGTCGGGTTTTTAATTCGAATTGCGATACGGCGGCAATGGAGGCCAGGGCTTCTCCGCGAAATCCCATCGTGCGGATGGTGAACAGATCCGCAGCCGACCGGATTTTGGAGGTGGCGTGACGCTCCAGGCTCATGCGCGCATCGGTCTCGCTCATGCCCGTGCCATCATCGATTACCTGGATGAGGTTGCGGCCCGCTTCTTTTACAATCAGCCGAACCAAGGTGGCTTTTGCGTCTATGGCATTTTCCATCAATTCTTTTACAACCGATGCCGGACGCTGCACGACCTCGCCTGCCGCAATCTGGTTGGCAATGGAGTCTGGAAGAAGTCGAATAATATCGGGCATGTAATGATTAAAAGCGGAGGTATTGCTTTAAATATTTTTCAGGATCTGCAGCTTGTTTTTTACTTCTTCAATTTCACATAAAAATACACCGGCACAAACACAAGGAGGCCATAAAATGCGTCCTTTCCCCAGGTGAGAAACGCCATAATAAACAAAGTCAAAAATATCAGCACACCGAAGCGAATGAGGCTTGATCTGAGGGTACCCTGAGAAGACTGTGAACGCTTGCGGGCGGACTGAAAGGCCCCCGTCATGCGGGTCCGGTATTCGGTTGTCTCCTCACTACGCTCTCCACGTTCTCTGGCAATCTCCTGACGGATGCGGTCCTCGCGCTCTTTACGCTCCTCTGCTTTCTGGTCGTAGAACCGCGGCGTATAGCCAAAACGTTTGTAATTGGGCGCTTTTGTAAATAAGGATACAAATTTCATATGTAGATATTTTTTAAAACTCGCCACCTTTGTGGCCTGCCTGTGGAATGGATTCCGGTTAACATCCTGAATCGTAATTTTGCCACCGGGCACTCAGTCAGCCATGAATTTAAAATTATGGCTTTCTGGTAAAAGTAAAATTGGTTTATTCGTTTTCAAATACAAAGTTAACCCTCCGATGCTAAGAAAAGTTTTATCGATAGTCCTGTTTTCTATATTCTTTATTGGTGCTTTCGCCCAAAATGGAGGCAATCGCACTTATCCTCATAGCCTCTATGGTAGGTCCCATTGGGTGGATAGTGTTTTCAGCACCCTTGACCAGGAGGCAAAAATCGGCCAATTGTTCATGATGCCGGTTTCCTCATACGCTTCTCCGGATGAAATTGATGTCCTGACCAGTCAATTAAAAGATTTTAGCCTGGGCGGTGTTTATATAACCGGCGGTGGACCATTAAGTCACGCAAGGGTGCTGAACCTTCTTCAAAAAAATTCAAAAGTTCCGTTGCTGGCAGGCATCTCAGCCGAATGGGGCTTGTCCCAAACCCTCGACAGCACCATGAGTTTTCAAAAACCGATGGTGGCTTCTGCCTGGAGGGAGGATAGTCTCGTGACTATTTGGGCAAATCAGATTGCTCTGCAAATGAAAATGATGGGCCTCCATGTCAACTTTGCTCCCAATGCGGACAACGAAGTTTTCTTTGGAGATTATCTGCGTTATTTTAGTAATGATGAAAACCGGGTCGGGCAAAGGGCGGTGGCTTTTACCAAAGCACTTCAATCAGAAAACATATTGTCGGTAGCGAAGCATCTGCCGAGAAATTTGCCCATGACTGGCTCGGTCAAAGACTCTACTTTGATTCTTCACCTGGACCAGATTGACACCGCCGGGTTTGTTGCCTTCCAGCGACTTATCGAAAATGGCGTAGACGGTATTCTTACCAACTACCTTCATTTTTCCCTTCAGAATGAGAAAGAAATTATTCCTGCGTCCTTGTCACAAGTTTTCATCACCGAAATACTCAGAAAGAAAATGAAATTCAACGGTCTGGTATTTGCCGATGTGTCAAACTTTAATAAATCCTCCCGTAAAATGAAAGCCGGTGATGCCGAACTCCTTGCCTTTGAGACCGGCAATGACATCCTGCTGAATTCAAATCACTTTGGCGCCGCCATCAAAAAAATTTACAAAAGATTAAAAAAGGACAAATTACTTCAGCAGCAGTTGGATGCCAGCGTAAAAAAGGTACTGGAAGCGAAGTTCAATGCAGGCCTCAGTCATTTTCACCCTATCGAAACAGATAATCTGTTACGAAGACTTCACTCACCCGAGGCATCCCTGATAAACCATCAGCTTGCTGAAGCAGCCGTAACGGTGGTAAAGAATGTCAATGATTTCTTGCCTATCGCCACTTTAGAAAATAATTCATTCTTCTGCCTGTCTATCGGAAAAGGAAAAGAAAATGAATTCGCACACTATCTTAAAAAATATGCTCCCTTTGAAACGGCATCACTCATGAGTGCCCGGGACACCCTCGCGCTGGACTTGAAAGGGAAAACCATTGTCATCGGCATTTTCCAATATGCTGCCAACCTGGAAAAAGAATTGACGGCATGGGTGAATCGGCTTTCCCCAAAACAAAATGTGGTATTGGTGCACTTTGGCAACCCTGCATCATTGAATGGATATAAAAATACCGTCGCTTCCATCGCAGCCTATACGGATCAGGACTACATGAGTGAAGTGGTGCCCCAGATAATTTTTGGTGCGTTAGCTGCCCAAGGCGTTCTCCCGGTTGATATTTCAGGAATGAAAAATGGTCATGCCATTCCGACAGAGAAAACCGGTCGCTTTTCTTATTCAGTTCCGGAAGCAGCGGGGTTGGATAGCCGCACGCTGGAGAAAATTAAATCCATCATGAAGGAAGCAATCGATGATGGTGCGACGCCTGGCTGCCATGTGCTGATCGCTAAGGATGGGAAAGTGGTATTTGAACAATCCGAAGGATGGCTCTCCTATGACAAGACAAACCCGGTAACCGACGAGACCATTTATGATTTGGCCTCTGTCACAAAAGTCTCTGCCACCCTACAGACCACCATGTTCCTGTACGAGCATGGATTGATCGATCTCAATAAAAAAGCTTCCCTGTATCTTCCCGAACTAAGAGAATCAAATAAGAAAGATCTGATTCTCAAAGACATCCTGACCCATCAGTCTGGATTATGGCCCACCGTTTTTTTCTGGACCAAGACCCTTGAGAATTCGAAGCATCTCCCTGAATATTACAACACCGAAGAAAGTTCCAACTACCCTTATCCAGTATCTGGAAATATTTTTGCTGTCAAGTCCATGAAAGATAGTCTTTGGAAATGGACCATTGAATCTAAAGTTCGGGAGAAACCTCCGCGCACACCCTATGACTTCCGCTACAGCGATGTGGGCTCTTACATCCTACAGCATCTCGCCGAGAAAATTCTGAACCAACCGATGGAGGATTTCCTGGAACAAAACCTTTACGAGCCCTTGGGGGCTTACACGATTGGATATCTTCCCTTGACGCGGTTTCCTATTCAGCGGATCGCGCCGACAGAAAATGATACGACTTTCCGCAAAACACTTCTCGTGGGTTATGTTCATGATCAGGGAGCTGCCATGCATGGTGGTGTCGCTGGCCACGCAGGGCTTTTCGGAGATGCCAATGATCTTGCCAAACTGGGCCAGCTGTGGCTACAGAAAGGTCAATATGGAGGAGTTCAGTATTTTAA
>JAYWDP010000179.1:0-6571 GCA_043779775.1 Cyclobacteriaceae bacterium | reverse complement strand
CATGCAACGCATCACCGAATTTTGATTTGAGACTGTCATGAAAATTCCCGCTAAAGGTTAATTTAACAATATCTCCAGGGCCAAAGTAAATATGCCGTCTTTTTCCGAATAACTTAACACATGGTTGTCTGGATAATGTAATTGCAATCGCTTTTCAACATTGGCCAATCCGATGCCAGACTCTTCCTTGTTGACCGCCCCCGTTGGTTTAATGATTCGATTTTCAGTTTTAAATAACAGGTGATCTCCTTTCATTGTCAGATGGATCTGATTCTGAAACCCACTGTCAAAGTCGACGTACTTGAAAAAATTCTCGATGATGGGAATGAACAACAGGGGAACAATCCATTTATCTTTCGTCTCTCCGGAGAAAGAAAAAAGAAAGCGCTGCTGAGTGGTCAGCCGCATTTGCTGCAGGCTAATGTAATCACGCAGATTTTCTATTTCCTTGTCTAGCGGAATTTTGTCCTGATCGGTTTGATACAGAATGTAACGCAATAGATGGGAAAGCTTCATCACTGCTTCTTCTGCCTGATCTGATTTTGACCGCACGAGCCAGCGAATATTATTTAGCGTATTGAACAAAAAATGCGGGCTGATTTGCAGTTTCAGAACAGCAAGTTCGGAAGCCAATTTTTGGATTGCCCGTTCCTGCTCCTCCGCTTTGACTTTCACCCGTTCGTTCCACAACACAATACTGGTGCTAATGCTGGCTGCCATGATGGTGATTAAGAAACTAGAGAAGAGTGGCCCGGAGAGACTCATCGGCTCAGGCCGGGGAGGACCAAAACCAAAATTTGGCATTGGGCCCTTGTCAATAGGAGGTTGAAAACGTTCGGATAAAATATGATGGATCTGCCAATTGGAGAGGCTCACGATTACAATGGCCGAAATTAGCACCATTAAAAATATTCCTACCCCCTGGTTTTTTAATACGACCGGAGTGAGGTATAGCATATTCAAGTAAAACAGCGCCACGAGAATAAAATTACGAATGGCCATGGATTCAAGATTGGCCGTATCCCGGATGTTGGAAGCAAATTCGTTCGGCGGGGAGAACAATAATGGCGCAATAAAAAAGATGATCCATCCGGCTATGTGGATGAGGAGGCGATTTTTAAAAACTGACTGAAAGGAAGATGGCATAGCAAACTGCAAATTTATCGTTTTATTACCGATCAATTGAAAGTTGTAGATAAAAGATGGAGAGCGACGGGTCTTTTAAATTACGCTAACAGTCTTCAAGACGAAAACTATTCATTGTGAAACGAGACTATTAAGGAAGTGCTAAAGTGTTAAAGTGCTAAAGTGTTTAGGTGTTTAGGTTGATCCGTGCGAATACGCAGTAGGGATCAATGTAATCAGTCAGTCCATATTGAAAACTTGAAAACTTAAACACTTGCGGTTTGGGCAATGTCCCAGATAATGAGGCTATCCCACTGAAATATTTCGCAAAGACAGCATGAACAACGATTAAATTTGGCAGTACCCTCGTCTATTGTGACTTTGTTTGGCTGTGGACTCAGACTTTTTTGTTGTCTTCGTGCCTTCGAGGCAACCTGCCTACGCGTGGCCGCTTTGGCAAAGCAGACAAAAAAATGAAGGATCAAGGGGTCCAAAATTTCTCCTTACCTTAGCATCCTCAAACGACTCTACACATGGCACGGATAGAACTGATCATGCCCAAGATGGGCGAAAGTATCACAGAGGCCACCATATTAAAATGGCTTAAAAAGCCAGGTGACAAAATTGAACAAGATGAATCCGTACTGGAAGTGGCTACCGACAAAGTAGATACTGAAGTCCCCTCAACCCATGCCGGTGTCTTACAAGAAATTCTGGCCAAAGAAGGCGAGGTGGTACAAGTAGGAAAGGCCATGGCAATTCTCCTGTCAGAATCTTCGGAAGAGCCAGTTATTATTCCGGTAGCAGCAGCGGCCAAACCTGCCGCTAAAGAAGCTAAACGTCCTGTGGTCGCGCCTGTGACGAACGCTTCCTCTAATGGAGTCCATGCTGCAGATTATAAATCCAGCGAGCGCTTTTATTCTCCCTTGGTTAAAAATATTGCAAAAGAAGAAAAAATACCCGTTACAGAACTTGAAACGATCGGTGGCAGCGGAGCCGACGGCCGGGTGACCAAGAAAGATATTCTTTCCTACGTCCAGAATCGCAAGCCGGGCCAGCCCGTGCAAGGTAAATCCGTTGCTTCCGTCCCCATGGTTCCACCGTCCATCAACGCCGGGGATGAAATCATTCAGATGGACCGCATGCGCAAGATGATTGCTGAACGCATGGTGGACTCCAAACGCATTGCTCCTCATGTGACTTCCTTTGTTGAAGCTGATCTCACGAATGTCGTGCAGTGGAGAAACAAAATGAAAGGTGAATTTGAAAAGCGGGAAGGCGAAGCATTGACATTTACCCCGATTTTTATCGAGGCCATCATCAAAGCAATCAAGGATTTCCCCATGATCAACATACAGGTTGACGGAGACCGGATCATCAAGAAGAAAGATATCAACATCGGTATGGCGGTGGCGTTGCCCAGCGGCAACCTGATTGTACCGGTGATCAAAAATGCAGATCAATATAGTTTAGGCGGCCTGACCAAAGCCGTCAATGATCTGGCCAGGCGGGCACGAGAAAATAAACTCAAACCAGATGATCTCTCCGGTGGTACTTTCACCGTTTCCAACGTCGGAACTTTTGGCAACATGATGGGCACTCCCATCATCATGCAACCTCAGGTAGCAATTATGGCCACCGGTGCCATCCAGAAAAAGCCGGCGGTCCTTGAGACATCCTATGGCGATGTTATAGCTATCCGTCATAAAATGTTTCTCTCCCACTCCTACGACCATCGCGTAGTGGATGGCACCCTGGGCGGAAGTTTTGTGAGAAGGGTGGCCGACTATCTGGAAAAATTCGACCTGAGCCGGGTCATTTAAATCTTGATAGCCTATCCGGTGCAGGACAAGACATTTTAATCAATAAGCCAACGGCCAAGAGCTAAGGGCCAACAGCCATAGCCTATCCACAATTTATTTTACACCTTTCTCAGGATCCCAGGATCCCTGCAGCTTGCGCTGATAGATGATCTGGCCCGTATGATAGGCGTTGTGAGTGCTGATGTTTGCAATCGTAGGATACAATTCTTTCAGCGTTGCTTCGTCTGCCGTTTCAATTGCCTTTTCCAAAGCTGTCAGAATGCTGTTAAATACGGGAGACCGTTGCCGTCCAATTGGCTTTATTAAATGCATTGAAAGTCTCTTCATTGTCGCCGGAAAATTTGGGTTCCGGCTGATGATTGAATTTGTATAATTACTTTCATAATGTTTGTTTTAATAGGCACCTGCTTCAAATATCCGACAAATACTTTGCGACTTTGTGTCTCCGCGGTTAAAATTTTTAACTTAATTAGAATCAGAAATATCTATTTTTACCCGGACCTGGCAATCACATTTCAATTTAATCCCGAATGAACATTACTTTTTGGCTTATCGGCATCACCTTACTGATAAGCTGGTATGCCTTTAGCAAACCTGACATCATCAAACGGTTTGCGATGGACCCCTGGCAGGTTTCAACAAACCAGGAGTATTACCGGTTTTTAACTTCCGGTTTCCTCCATGCCAACTTCTCCCACTTGCTATGGAATATGTTTTCATTTTATTTCTTTGGCACTGTTGTGGAATATTACTTTTCTGCCATTTTTGGCGAAGCCGGCCCCTGGTGTTTTATTGGATTTTATCTCATGGCTATCATCGTTTCTGATGTTCCGACCTACTTCAAAAAGAGGCATCAGCCGGGGTATAGCTCGGTTGGAGCTTCAGGGGGTGTTGCGGCCATTATTTTTGCTTCAATCATCTTTCAACCGCTGGAAGATATCTGTCTGTACGGTGTCTTATGCTTTCCGGGATTCATCCTTGGGACCGTCTACCTCATCTATTCCTATTACAAGGGAAAAAATTCCAATGATCACATCAACCACGAAGCGCATTTGTACGGTGCCCTGTTTGGCTTGCTGTTCTGTATAGTCACCTATCCTGCCTCAATCAATCATTTTATCAATGAACTGATGCATTGGAAGCTATTCAATTAGAGTCAGTAAGATCTGAAGAAACAAGAATACAATGCCACGGATGGCACGGATTACCACAGATGATTTTCTGATTCAATTATTATTCTCATCGCTAGCTTTTCACCAGCCGGCTTGATGGAGACAATCTTGCTATTGATTTGCCGTACGATGCACGAGGGAGACAATAGTTTTAAGTTTCTGGCTGGCAAGGTCACTATTTCATAGCTAATAGGGTTCCCAAGGCCCACAAAAGCTATTAAATGGAATGAATTGGAAGGATTATTAGATTTACAGCATGGAAATACCTAACTTGCCGCGCATTTAAGCAAAAGTGCTTTCAACAGTGTCTGCCATTCAGTTCTTTGTTGCTTCACCTTTCCTTAATTAAGTAATAATTCCATCCGTTGGATCCTTAATAATAGAGGAATCGAAATTGAATAGAATCATTATGGCACGAAGCAGGGAACGTTCTTCCCTTTAACTAACAATGAATTTTCTTTATTTATTTTATTAACAATTAATTATTACTACAATGCAAGGAACAGTTAAATTTTTCAATGGCGAAAAGGGATTTGGATTCATTAAGCCGTCAGATTCAGGTGAAGATATCTTCGTACACTCTTCAGGTCTCATCGACACCATCCGCGATAACGATAAAGTTACCTACGATGTGGAAAGAGGCAAAAAAGGTATGAACGCCGTGAACGTAAAAGTTGTCAACTAAGAAGTTTATAAATACTTTTTACAGCTTACAGAAAAGCCACCTAACAGGTGGCTTTTCTTTTTTATTGACATTCTTAAATTAGTTGTTCGTTGATAGTTGTTCGTAGGTCAAAGTAAACAGGTCATTCAGCCGGTGTCTCCACCAGCACTTCTTTGCGGGTGACATGAAAGACAAAATGCTTATCCAGGTTCATCACATAGGTCGCTTCACTCAGGAGCTGCATGGCTCTTTTGGATTGTTGTAATACCTGAAGCAGGTCGCGGGCAGCCGCGGAAGTCTTTATATTATTCATGGCCTTCCCCTTGGAGGCTTCCAGGGTAAATGAATAGGTCATCTTGGCGCGTTCGCCAACGGCCTTGAATTCATGAGAAAACAATTTGTATTGTTGAGGACCATTCGCTGCAGCTGACATTAATTGCAGGATCATCGGACGGTACTTATTCCAAAGCGATATGTATAGATTGGTCTCCACGGGGCATTGTTAAAGTAAAAAGAACCGAAAGGTACTATTTTTCTTCCTTCTTCAAATATGGAAATTTCCATATATTGATTGATTATTTTTTAAATCCGCATTTATGTTCAATCTGCAGCAACGTGTAGCCATTATCGGGGGCTTGCGAATACCATTTGTGCGCTCCTTTCGTGAATACTCGCGCACCACGAATCAGGAAATGTTAACGGCCACCCTTCGGGCGTTGGTAAAGAAATACAACCTTCAAGGGCAACGACTGGGGGATGTGGCGCTGGGGGCAGTGATGGCAAGTCCCATCGAGTGGAATATCTCACGAGAAGTAGTTTTGGGCAGCGAACTGGACCCGCACACTCCCGCCTTTAATTTACAACGCGCCTGCGGCACCAGCCTGGAGACGATCAACTTGATTGCATTAAAAATAGCCGCAGGCCAGATCGCGTCAGGCATTGGAGGCGGCGCCGATACCAACAGCGACCTGCCTATCATGACCCAACGCTCTTTAGCCTGGAAGCTGGTCGACCTGAATAGCGCCAAAAATTTAGGTCAACGACTTTCGAAAATTCTCAGGATCCGGCTTGCTGATCTGAAACCGGCTTATCCAGCCATCGTCGAACCCCGCACGCACTTGTCTATGGGGCAGCACACAGAAAAAATGGTGAAGGAATGGAAAATTAGTCGAGCCGAACAAGACCAACTTGCTTATGAAAGTCATGTAAAAGCCGCCAAAGCTTACGGTGATGGATTTTATGAGGACCTCGTTACCGAATTCAAAGGCGTCAAGAGTGATACGATGGTCCGTGGCGACACCACCGTCGATAAACTCGCAAAACTTAAAACGGCATTTGATAAAAGTGATCTGGGGACGTTGACCGCTGGAAACAGCACCGGGTTCACAGACGGAGCTGGCGCTGTCCTTCTTACTTCGGAAGCGTATGCCCGTGAACGAAATTTACCCGTGCAGGCTTATTTCCACGATGCGCAGGCCGCTGCCGTGGATTTTGTTCATGGTGCGGGTTTACTCATGGCCCCTACCATTGCAGTATCCCAGCTGCTCCAGAGAAACAGCCTTCGTTTACAGGATTTTGACTTTTATGAAATACATGAAGCCTTTGCGGGGCAAGTGCTCTGCACTCTGAAAGCCTGGGAGAGCTATGACTTTTGCAGAAAAGAATTAGGTCTTGAAAAAGCCCTTGGCCCCATTGACCGGAATAAGATGAATGTAAGGGGGGGAAGTTTAGCACTGGGACATCCTTTCGGTGCTACCGGCGCAAGGGTAGTCAGTAACATGGCCAGT
>JAYWDP010000178.1:0-2208 GCA_043779775.1 Cyclobacteriaceae bacterium | reverse complement strand
GATGTATTCATTTCCTGCGTATTTGATTTTGATCTTTCCGACTTACCGTTCGTCTGTGATTTATTTTTGCCTTTGGGAGTTTGATTCTTGCTCATGGTTCATTGTTCTTATTTCACGCGCTCGATGTAGTCTCCTTTTCGCGTATCAATTTTTACGTTATCACCGGTATTGATGAAAAGCGGCACCCTGATCTCAGCACCTGTTTCAATAGTAGCTGATTTCAAAGTTCGGGTAGCCGTGTCGCCCTGCACGCCTGGTTCGGTGTAGGTTATGTTTACCACCACATGTTGAGGCGCTTCTGCGGTAATCGGGTTGGTTCCATTTTCAAATGCTATTAGCAATATTACACCTTCTTTGATATAATGGACCGAATCGCCCAGGAGGGCCTTGTCAAGATAGATTTGCTCAAAGGTGTCATTGTCCATGCACACCAGGCTGGAGCCATCCGTGTATAAGAATTGGTACTCTTTTGTTTCAACCCTTAATAAATCTACGGAATCTCCCGGACGGAAACGATTTTCCGCCAGCTTACCATTGCGCAGGTTGCGCATTTTTACCTGATAGAAGGCACGCAGGTTGCCTGGTGTTCTGTGCTGCAGTTCTTCTACCTGCATGATTTCACCGTTGTACCGAATATAATTTCCTTTACTTAAGTCTGAGATCGTAGCCATGGAAAAAATGAATTGTGAAGTTACTAATGAATTGAATATTTGCAAGTTTGCAGCGCCTGGCAGGAACTGTTGGCAATGCTATGATTGTTTTCCATCGTACGCCCATTTGACGTAGATAGCTCCCCATGTAAATCCGCCGCCAAAGGCCGCCAAAATCACGTTATCGCCTTTCTTTAAACGCTTTTCATAGTCCCATAGCAACAATGGAATAGTCCCAGCGGTAGTGTTTCCGTATCGCTCAATGTTCATCATTATTTTATCTTCCGTGATGCCCACACGACTTGCAGTGGCATCGATAATGCGCTTGTTGGCCTGATGGGGTGCGAGCCAATCAATATCTTCGGCCTTCAGGTTATTGCGTTCGGCAATTTGAGCAGAAACTTCCGCCATATTGGTGACCGCAAATTTGAATACGGCGGAGCCTTCCTGGTATACATAATGCAGCCGGCTTTCAACTGTCTGGTAAGATGCAGGGATTCGACTTCCGCCGGCTTTCATGTGGAGGTAGCTTTCACCGGTGCCATCACTCTTAAGTATAGCATCCATCACCCCAACATTTTCTGTAGTGGGTTCAAGGAGTACGCAACCAGCACCATCACCAAAAATAATACAGGTGGATCGGTCGGTATAATCCAGGATAGCAGACATCTTATCGCCACCAATGACCACCACTTTCTTATATATCGATGACTGGATAAAACTTGCTCCTGTCATGAGTGCGTAGAGAAACCCGGAACAAGCAGCGTTCAAGTCATAGCTAAACGCATTGGTGGCCCCTACGGCGGTGGCAACAATATTGGCTGTTGCCGGAAAAGTCATGTCGGCAGTGATCGTTGCGAAAATGAGCAGGTCAATTTCCTTGGGGTCCGTGTTGGTTTTTCGCAGCATGTCTTTCACCGCTGCAATACCCATGACGGAAACACCCTGGTTTTCACCTTTCAATATTCTTCGTTCCTTGATTCCGGTTCTAGAGGTAATCCATTCATCATTGGTATCCACCATGGTCTCCAATTCCTTGTTCGTAAGAATGTAGTCAGGAACGTAACCTCCTACACCAGTGATCGCTGCTCGGATTTTATTCATGTTGCATCTTATAAAAACAAATGCCCGACTGGGCCAGCCGGGCGAAAGTCAATGCTACGTCATCGCTGATGATTACCATCAGCATACATCAATGATTTGTCAATACCAGATTGAAGAAAGGCCATACGTACTTACGCAGGTATTTCTTTTTCCATTACTATGGTACCCCTGTAGTAGAGTTTTCCTTCATGCCAAAAAGCACGGTGTGGCAGATGATGCTCGCCGGTAGCAGGATCCACAGCAAATTGTTTTGCAACAGCCTTGTAATGGGTCCTTCTCTTGTCTCGGCGGGTTTTGGAGGTCTTTCGTTTCGGATTTGGCATAACAGTTTATTTTAACTTTTTAATTTTTTCAATTTTTCCCATCGGGGGTCAATGTCGTCTTCTGTATTTTCAGTTTCTGGGGTTGGTGAGGAATAAACCAACTGTATTTCACTCTCTTCCATGTCATCATG
>JAYWDP010000177.1:0-2212 GCA_043779775.1 Cyclobacteriaceae bacterium | reverse complement strand
TCAATAAAGGGCGGCGATTATGTAGATTATGAGGAAGTGAAATAGCAACCTGCTTTCATGCTTCACTTTTATAAATACCAGGCAACCGGAAATGATTTCATCCTGATTGATAATCGGGAAGGCAAATTGTCTTTTGCGGTGGACCAGATCGAAAAAATCTGCGACCGTAAATTCGGGGTTGGCGCAGATGGATTGATCCTGATCGAAAAGGATACTGCATCGGATTTTAAGATGGTCTATTACAACAGCGATGGCACCCAAAGTTTGTGTGGAAATGGCTGTCGTTCAGCCATAGATCTCGCATCCCGGTTAGGAATGGTAAACGGAAAAGCCAAATTTTCCGCCTATGATGGCATGCATGATGCCCTAATTCTCGGCAATGGCTTAATCCGGGTGAGAATGCATGATGTGACCGAGTGGAAAAAACTGGGTGATGACTTTTTTATCAATACGGGTTCTCCTCACTACATCCGGTTTGTAAAAAACCTCAGCAATTTTCCGGTTGTGAAAGAGGGAAAAGCGATCCGTTACAGTGATGCATTCAAGCCGGGGGGTACTAATGTGAATTTTGTAGAATTAATGGATGACCACACCGTCTTTGTTCGCACCTATGAGCGCGGCGTGGAAAACGAAACCCTCTCCTGTGGCACTGGCGTTACAGGGGTAGCCCTTGCCGCCGCATTGAAAGGTTATTCCTCTCCGGTTGAAATAAAAGTGGTAGGAGGAAAGCTCTCCGTAGAGTTCAAATTCAGCTTGCCCACCGGGCAGGAGGGCTCCCCGGCCAGTCAGGGGGCCCTTCCCTTCGGCCAGTTAGGCATCTTTCTTGATATTTTCCTCACAGGCCCTGCCAAAATGGTCTTTGAAGGCGATTTGGAGCTATAATTGCACCCCCGAAATCTTTAACTTTGCAGTCTTTTGGGTAAGAAGGAGTCCTAAGTGAAACGTCATTAGACACAGTTCTCTGGAACGGCCCCCGATTACTCAAACGTACGATTATCAATTTAACGTTCTATGTTCAAGCTCATAGCAAAAATATTTGGGACAAAATCGGAAAAGGACATCAAGCGTGTTATGCCGCTGGTGGAGGCGACCAAGCTCGAAGGGGAAAAGCTCCTGTCGGTTCCGCATGATGAACTGAGAAAGAAAACGTCAGCCATCCAGGACCAGATCAATTCGAGGCTAAAGTCAATTGATGATCAGCTGGCGGCCCTTCATCAACGAATCGCCATCAATCCCGAACTTGACCTCAACGAGAAGGAATCCATCTTTGCCCAGATCGACAAAATAGAACTTGAGCGGAACAAAGAATTAGAAAAAATATTACTAGATGTCTTGCCCCAGGCATTCGCGATCATCCGTGAAACAGCCCGGCGGTTTAAAGACAATGAATACCTCGAGGTGGAGGCAAAAGACTACGACATACAGTATGCGGCCACGCATGAAAACGTAAAAATATCGGGTGACAAAGCAACCTGGTATAATAAATGGATGGCGGCTGGGAACATGATTACCTGGGATATGCTGCATTATGAGGTGCAGATTATCGGGGGCATAGTGTTGCACGAAGGCAAGATTGCGGAGATGGCAACCGGCGAAGGAAAAACCCTGGTTGCTACGTTCCCTGCGTTCTTGAACGCACTCGCCAAAAGGGGCGTGCACATTGTGACGGTCAACGATTACCTCGCCCGGCGCGACAGTGAGTGGATGGCGCCGTTGTTCGAATTCCACGGCCTAAAAGTGGATTGCATTGACAAGCACGATCCGAATTCGACAGAAAGGAGAAAGGCCTACCAGGCAGACATCACTTACGGGACCAACAACGAATTTGGATTCGACTACCTGCGCGACAACATGGCCCGTGAACCCGAAGAACTCGTTCAGCGTGGTCACCATTACGCTATGGTCGATGAAGTGGACAGTGTATTGGTAGACGAAGCACGAACGCCCTTGATTATATCGGGTCCCATTCCGCGTGGGGATGAGCATGAATTCTATGATCTTAAGCCGCGGATTTTCAAACTGGTGGAAGCCCAAAAGAAAATGGTCAATCAATTCTTGAATGACGCCAAGAAACTGATTGCGGAAGGAAATGACAAAGAAGGAGGGCTTTCGTTGTTCCGGACGTTTCGCGGGATGCCCAAGTACAAGCCGGTGATCAAATTCCTCAGCGAAAGCGGGACCAAGAACATCCTGCAGAAAACGGAAAATTTTT
>JAYWDP010000176.1:0-6589 GCA_043779775.1 Cyclobacteriaceae bacterium | reverse complement strand
GCCATGGCCCCCTGGGCACCGTAACCATCAACACAGGAGATATCACGGTCGCTTCTATTCCGAGCGGAGCCAACACACTGGGAGAGGTCCCCAATGGGACAACTAAAATATATACGTTAAAGATTTTTCTAACCATCAATGCTGCCATCAAGGCTACTGCAGACGGTCAAAAGCTCGTACTTTCTATTACTGATACTGATGTTACAGCAACAGCAGGATTTAGTGGGATGTCTGCCTCGACTACAGACTCTGGTGCAGGCGGGTTGATTGATGTGGTTGCTACCGAACTGAGATTTGTGACAGGACCTTCCAATACCCTTCTCCGCAATACAATGACCAGTGTTACCGTCCAAGCTACAGATTTGAATGGAGTCAGGGATGTGGGAGTGATTTCAACGATCGGGATTTTATCTTCAGGTTCATTGACCTTGTCGCCCCAAGATGCAGTCTTCGCTTTGGGTGTCGGTACTTATTCAGGAATCGTTCATACAGCAACTAATACGTTGCTCACTCTTACTACAAATTCAGTCTCGCTTGCAAATCCTGTAAGTGCAAACTTCGATATTACGGCTTCGAGCGCCTCCGACATCATTGCAAATACTTCTTTCCCCTACCCCACCAACATTGCCTACGATACCTACCAGGAAAATGTTGATATCCTCAACTCGGGCTCCAGCATCGTGGTAGGAATGTTTGATATCCGGGATGGTGGCGCAACGCTGACGGATGCAGACGGTGCCGGTACCATTTTATCTTCTCTCAGGCTTGACCTGGGATCAAACTTTAACATGATCCGGAGAATTGCATTGTATGATATTTTTGGGACCACAGAGATTGTGGGAACGGAGCAGGTTGTTGGATCACAAATAATAACTTTTGCTGTACCTAACTTAACGGCTCCCGATAATAGTTCAGCTTCATTTACGGTTCGGGTAAGTTTTAAGACCGCCGTGACGGATAATGCCCAAATATCTTTTCTCGTTACTGCCACAACCTCTACCCAGGCAAATGTTTCTTCCACCTTCGCGGCAACTAATGCCGGAGGAGCCATCACATCGACTACCGGAAATAATAACAGAATCGAAGTTCTGGCGAACAAACTCGATTTTGTAACCCAACCATCGAATGTGGTCATCAATGCAATCATGTCACCCTCTCCCACGGTGATTGCCCGGGATGCCCTTAATAACACGGACGTTGATTTTATTTCATCTGTTAATGTCACTTCTACAGGAAGTTTGGTAGGCTCTCCGCAGAGTGCAACCTTTGTGGCCGGTGTTGGAACTTACAATAGCATCGTTCATAATGGCTCAGGGAACAATCTTCAACTAACGGCTACTTTTGTCTTGCTAACTCCTGGCCTTAGTACATTCCCATTTACTATTATTGCCATGTCTTCAGATATTGTAGCCAACCCGTTGTTCATTGGTGGCTATCCCACAAACATTCCCTACAATTCATTCCAGGAATTATCAAATATTCAAAACACGGCTACCAGTGTGGCTGTGGCTGCATTTAATCTGCGCGATGGCGGGGGAGCCGTAGATGGAGATCTCTTGCCTACAACCCTCACCAATCTGAGTCTTGATCTGGGTGTCAACTTCAACGTTATCAGGAGGATCGCTTTCTTTGACGCCACAAATACTAAAATACCCGGAACAGAACAGGACGTTTCTGCACAAATAGTAAACTTCTCAGGCTTCTCCCTTTCGGCGCCATATGGTATTTTCACAACATTTTCAGTGAGGGTCAGCTTCAAAGCACCCGTTACCGATAATCTTCAATTCTCCTTTACCATTACCTCCGCTACTGCGTTGCCTTCAGTCAGTTCGCAATTTATTAATGGAAGTGCCGGTGGTGCATTTACATCAACAGCCGGTAATGACAACAGGATAGAAGTGACTGCTGACCGGCTGCAATTAGTTCAACAGCCAACCAATACCTTGCTGGGTGTTGCCATGAGTCCATCGGTCACCGTGGAGGCTACTGACATCTTAAATTCCCGCGATTTGGATAACACCGCACTCCATGGCATTATTTCTACCGGCGTGTTGTCGGCCTCACCACAAAATGCATTTTTTGTTGCGGGTCTTGGTACTTATCCGGGGATTATACACACCTCTACTGGCGCCGGACTTCAACTCCAAACCGTTTCAGTATCGCTTTCAAATACTGCCAGTACGACTTTCAACATTACTGCTTCGAATGCTTCTAATATCACCGTGAATGCTTTCGCCTATCCTCAAAATATTGCTTACGATACTTTTCAGGAAAATTTCAATATTTTAAATTCTGGCACCAGCCTGGTCGTTGCCAAGTTTGATATTAAGGATGGCGGCGGAGCAGATGCAGACCTGGCGCCAACAATCCTTACCTCGCTGTCCCTTGACCTTGGGCCTAACTTTGGATACATCCGCAGAATTGCGCTATATGATGCATCGGGAAGCACTGAAATATCGGAGTTGGTACCAAACGTATCCTCCCAAGTTGTTACTTTTCCAGGATTCTCCATCAACGTGCCTGATAATGGTTTGACTTCGTTTACGGTCAGGGTGAGTTTTACAACCGCCGTTGTCGATAATCAGCAGTTTGCGTTTACCATTTCTGCCGCGGGTACACAACCAAACGTGTCTTCTTTGTTTGCCTTGCCTAATGCTGGAGGAGCAGCAACTACCCTTTTACTAGACAACAACAGGATTGAAGTAACTGCGATTAAACTTTTCTTCACTACCAATCCTGCCCCTCTCCTTCTGCCGAGTGTTGCTCTCAGCGCCCAATTGCCTATACCCGTTATAAAAGCATTTGACTTTTTTAACAATACCGATCTCGACTATGCTAACAATGTAACTCTTGTCTGTGCATTGCCGGTAACACCTTCCAATACGCTGACCAGTGACTTTGCTGCACCGAACGCCGGTGTTTATACATTCCCAGGCACCTTCCAGTACACCACAACGGGAAATGGTGCGCTTACTGCGAGTGCCGCAGGTTTAGCCTCTGCCTCAAGTTCGGCTGTTAGCGTTCAGGCGGGATCAGCCACTAAAATTGCCCTCGGCCCTGCAGCTCCTGCGACCATTTCATCATCATCAGTAGCTGCAACGACCGCTCCCGGCGTCACCGTATTTAACTTTAACGTCACAGACGATCAGACACCTACCGGACCTGGTAATGACGACGGGCTTCCGACTCTTATTACCGATTTGACGATCACATCAAATCCAACGAACAATTCCATCACTGACTGGACGCAGGCCATTGCCGGCGCAACCCTCGTCGATGGACAAGGGCACACCAAGGCTGCCAGTTTTATCCTGACTTCTCCCAATCGAATAATTTTTAACAGCATCCCTGTCCTCACGAATGCCGCTACCTCGTTGGGTTATGTTGATGACAGCACCACCAAGAATTATACCTTAAAGATTTATCTCAGGACCGCATTGCTTGGCGCACTCCCCACCACAATTGATGGATTGGGATTCGAGTTTGAGGTCCTGGCATCCAACTTCGGATTAGCGGCGAATAGTACATTTTTTGTAGGTGGTCAATCGGCCACTTCCGGCAACGCAGATAAAGTTGCTGTCGTAGCCACTCAATTGAAATTCGTTAACCCTTCTATTGCAACATTCGCAAGCTTGAACACCAATTTTCCCGGCGTGGTCGTTGAAGCCATTGATGTTAATAATAACAGGGACCTCAATTTTACAGGGGCTGCATCCACCGTAAGATTCTTTAACAATGCTACACCGGTTTCAATGTCAGCCAGTGCACCACAAGTGGGTACAACCCAATTCACTTCAGGTCTTCTTAATTTCTCATCTACATTCCAATATATATCAGGAACCAATGGTAATGATGTAACACTGGAAATAAGAGCCGGCGTTAATGCTAACTGCGCCGGAGCAGACTATACTACGGGCGCTATCTGTGGATTTTCTCCATTGATAACACTTCAATCTTCCTTTGAGTCACAGGTCAAAGGAGACCCCGCCTACTCATTTTCAACCAATGTCCCATACGCCACCTACCAGGCAGCGAATATTCAGCCTGTTGATATCACTAATGGCAACGGTAGTTATGAGTTAGCGCGCATGCTCCTTTCCGATGGCGATGCGGATGGTATCCCAGGAGACGCCGACGGTGCGGCAACCACATTGACTGATATTTCTATTCGCATTGCCGATGCTGCTGATATTTCAACGCTGGGTCATATCAGGAGAATTGCGCTTTATAATAGCGGGTTTGCCGGAGCTACCGAGATTGCTGATGTGACCGTTACCGGCACCGACCTGACCAATGGGTTTGTGAAATTCTCCGGTCTAAATATTGTAGCACCTGACGACAACGTGCCAACGGCAACAACGATCAGTATCCGGGTAAGTTTTAACAACACTGCTGTTACAATCATTGACAAGACCTTGCTGAGAGTCAGTGTTGTGGGCGCCACCCTGTCAGGAGGCTCCGCATTCCGTTTTGGAGATATCCCTGCTGATATTGGAGGAATTTCCGGCGGTCTGAAGGCACCTATTAACGTAAATTTTGTGAACGTAGTCGCTACCAAGTTAGATTTCACTACCCAGCCAGCACCCTTTGCCGGAGTGAATGAAGCCGTAACCGCCGGCATTGTAGAGGCTCGTGATCAGTTTAATATCCTGGACCTTGACCATATTTTTCCAGCGGCCGTAACTGCTCCTTCCGCCACCCCTAACGGAATATTTAAGTTCGTTAGTGGTGTTCTTAATATGGGCGGTCTGATAACTTACGGCAATGAGGGAGATGGTACGCTTACCGTTACATCCAATGGCCTTACCAGCAATGTCAGTTTCCCCTGTTCCCATGTTGACGTAATTCAAATCACAGCCGCAAGGCAAGATGGTGGAGCCGGCGGAGTACCTGCTGGGGCGGCCGCCACCTTACAGGCTGGAACATCCGGTCAGGCAATCTTTGGAGTTCAATTCAACTCGGCCTATAACATTACTTCGCCTTCCAAGGAGCCTCGTATGACGTCGTTCACGATTGATTTCTCACAATCTTACGGATCAATTTTCTCGGGTATTAAGGTGATTGAGTCAACTTCGGCATCGCCAGTATTTAATCCTGCGGCACCGGACGTAGTCACATCGGCTAGTGCAACCTATACTTTTGGACCTACTTCTCTTACGGTTGCTTTTCCTATCACGCCAAGAGATTTTACCGTATCTCCTACGTACACATACTTCGTAGTCGCCGATGTCGCCGCCACTGTAAACGGGTCCACATCTCCCATTCAGCTTTCAGTGGTGGATGCCGGAACGGGATCAAGTACGCAGGGAAATATTATCGCTACCAGTGGAAGCCAGCTCGTCAACGTGCTGGGTCCAACCTATAGTTTTGCATCGATACAACCTCCTTCTTTGATCAGCTCCTATCCTGCTTTGGGTCAAGACAACGTGGATATTACACAACCTTCCATTGAGTTGACGTTTACGGTACCAGTATTTTCACTGGATGGAATAATTAAGTTAACGGATGCCTCAACCAGCGTCACGACAGATTTACCTTTATCTACATTAGCTGTACCCAATGGCGCATACTCAGCGGGGGCTGGCACGACGGTGTCACCCATCATTTTCACTATCCCTCCAGGGACCCTCGTTGCCGGGCGCCAGTATTATGTCTCTGTTGCGCAAGGAGTCTTTAACGGAAAGTTGAGTGCGACCAATACCGGGATCATGGACGTGAATCAAAACGTATTCGAGGGGATTTCTTATTCAGGCACACTTTATTTCAAAACCACGGATGGCAAGGCTCCCAAATTGCTGGGCGCAAATACTGCTGTCTATGCAGGTGTGAATGCTACGGCCGGCGATCCCAACATTACAAATCTTACTTCATTCGGAGCTTCCCTCAATGGCACTTTCAACAAAAACGGCAATGCCTATTTTCTGGTATTAAAAAATAGTGCCGGCTCACCTACCAATGGCATGATTAAAAATTCAGCTACTTATACGACTCCAGCCGATGTAGTAGCCTCCGGAAGTTTCGCAGTAAACGCTTCAACGACAATTGCACAGTTTGGCACCATCACACCAACCAGCGGATCTTTTACACCCGGTGTAACGCATTACGTTTGGATTACTGCTGATGCCACTTCTGAGAAGAGCCATGTCGTAACCTTTATCCCAACAGGCGCACCCTATGGTTCGGCAGCCAGTAGCTTTGCAGAAGTAGGTGTAAACGTTCCCCCTGTCAGTACCGGCCCCACTTTGACGTTTACGTCTCCAGCCGCTGGCAATAATGCTTCCGGTTCAGGCGGACCTTTTACAAGTCTCAATGTAACATCCAATCTTCCTGTCATTACTTTTTGCAGCGACAGCTATCAGATACTGAATATACCCATTGTCTTTTATGAAGGAACTGCAGCATCACAACAATTTACTGGTGCAGGAACACAAACAATGAATTTGGTTTTACCCGCCGGCTTTGTGTTTGACGTAACCAAAACAGTCGGAGGTCCCAAATATGGCACGGTCACCCTCCAGGGAACTGACTTCCCTGGATTCCCAATAGTTCCTCTTGGCGTACCCAGAGGAAATCCTACTATCAAATTCCT
>JAYWDP010000175.1:0-6595 GCA_043779775.1 Cyclobacteriaceae bacterium | reverse complement strand
CCATCAACCACAATTTTTCCCTGCGCCTTTTTGATGTTTAACCCCGGAAGCTGCGCATAGGTAGGAGTAACCAATAAGAAGCATAGTGCCAATAGAAAAATGAATGATCTTACCATTAATGACAGCCTTGCGTGATTAAAAGATTTTTGGCTGCACAATGATAGGAAAACAATGCCTCCATAAGAAAAATTTTTGACAGACGGGCTTAACGCGACAAATAAAAATCTTCCGTCAACCTGAGGTAAGCATCGGTCCAATGATCATGGCTTTGATAGAGTACGAGGTTGCCCTCCTGAAGATTCTCATTCGTGAAGCGAAACTCCAAAAGTGAACGCTCCTGGCCTTTCTCATATCGAGTAAAAAACCGGGTATAGCGGTTAAGAAAAAGTTTCAATTCAATAGCTTTCGAAATAAACCCTTCACTTTCAGGATGAGAAAGAACAATATTCAGTCTGCCATCCGAAGCCAACAAGCGGACCGAGGCTTCCAAAAGTTCGTGATGAGTTAAGGCAGATTCATGCCTGGCGTCACGTCTTGATTCTGCCGGTGGGAGCAAGCTTTTGGAAAAGTAAGGCGGATTGCAAAGGATACAATCGTATTTCTTTTCGGAATTAAAATCCTGTATGCTGGAATTGAAAACAGAAATTTTGTCCTGCCACGGTGAAAGCGATACATTTTCAGAAGCCTGCAGTGCATCTTCACGTTGCAGCTCTACCGCGTCAATCCTGGCATCTTCATCCGACCGTTGGGCCATCATGAGTGCGATGACTCCTGAACCCGATCCGATGTCCAGCAGATGTTTGGCATCATGAACGTCCGCCCAGGCGCCCAACAATACGGCATCGGTTCCCACTTTCATTGTGGCACGGTCATCACATACTGTGAATTTTTTGAATTTAAAAATTCCCATTCTGAACAGTATCCTTATTAAGGTAGTGCACTGATAATTTTTTGTGTCAAGCCGACATCATCGAATCCATGATGGCTGATGCCCAGCCTTACCAATACCAATTTTTTTGACGGGATGATAAAAATAAATTGTTCTTCAAAACCTTCAGCACCAAATTCATCATGGGGAATACCCGGATGATAGGAATTTTCAATGTTTGATTGGGATCCGGCATTCAGCCAGAAGTGAGCGCCATATTCTCCCTGTGGTGCAGCGGGCGCAGGGGTGGATGAATATTTTACCCATCCTTCCGGAAGAATGCGTTCGCCATTCCACACACCATCATTCAAATACAACAGACCAAAGCGAGCCCAGTCCCTGGCGCTGGCATATCCGTAGGAAGATCCCACGAAAGTGCCTGAAGCATCGGGTTCAATGAGGGTGTGGTACATGCCTATTTTATAAAATAACTTTTCATATGCAAATCGAGGATATTGTTCATCACCGACCGTCTGACGAATAATTTTTGAAAGGAGGTTGGTGGTACCGCTGGAGTATTCAAAATGTTCGCCGATCTTGTATTTCAGTTTAAGGGAGGCTGCGTATCCTCCTTTATCGTCGCTGAACATGAACATATTGTGAAAATCACCGGGAAAGAAATATGATTCATCCCATTGGAGTCCGCTGCTTGCGTGCAGCAGGTCGTTGAGGGTTATATTCTTTCGATCATCATTTTGCCATTCTGGTACAGGTGCAGGTTCAGAAATTGACAGCTTTCCTTCTTGCACCAATACGCCCACCAGTCCATTGATAAGGCTCTTGGTCATGGACCAGCCCATCAAAGGAGTGTTGGGATCAAGCCCTTCCGCATATTTTTCACCAACAATTTTTCCGTCAAACAATATGACAACCGCCAGGGTATTTTTTGTTTTTTCCGGATCAGTTTCTTCAAACGCCTCCTGAAGGGCTAACTGGATCTTTGTGTAGTCTACGCCTTTCATAGTCGAGTCCGAAATCTGATTGCCTATGGGCCATGGAATGGAGTCCTGGTTAATGGTCGGCGGGTGGGGCAATTGAGGATGCTGTTGAAGCACCTCCTCTTCTGTTCGTTCAGCAAGCAGGGTGCAGCCAAGTCCTTTTCGATAAATAGATTTTCGGGTTGCCCATAAAACCGCTGCAGTGACTGAACTTGAGTCCTTCATTTCGAATTTGGCGGTATTCATTACCGGATAAACGGTAAGCTCTTTTTGTACAACGCTTTCGGGTGAACGACCCATAACATAAACGCAAGAACACATCAATTTGGAAGCCATCCCTGCGAGAATGGGTGGATAATTAACCAGGACAAAGAGGATGCCTGCCAGGGCAATACCTCCTAAAAACATTATTGAATATTTAAATATTTTTTTCATAGCATTAAGCCTGCGTAAAGATGAGTGAAATTTTTCCAGCCAAATTAGCCAACGATGGCCAGCCTCTCCCAATCCTCCAGTCGCTTATTCATCATACTGAACCAAATCGGAGGCACCAGGGCAATCAGAATCATTGTGGGATATCCATAGGGCAGCTGGGGACTTTCGTCCACATGGTTGAGCACCTGATAACGCTTGAGGGCATTGTCATGGTGATCACTATGACGCTGCAGTTGAAAGAGAAAAAAATTACTCACGAGGTAGCTGGTATTCCAGGAATGCATAGGATTTACCCGTTCGTATTGTCCTGGCGAAATTTCTTTTCTGATGATGCCGTAGTGCTCAACATAATTTACCAATTCCAGTAAGCTAAATGCAAGAATTCCCTGGACTATAAGGAAGATCGGAATCTGCCAGATGAATTTGCCGGATAGAACGCTGAAATCTAAAGTAAGGAGCCCGTAGAAAAGGATCGGCAAGATGATAAACCAAATCATTTGATTATAGATGTTAAACAAGGATTTGTTTTGTTTCTCGAGACGGTTTGATTCCAGTTGCCAGGCATGCGCAATACTTCCGAAAGTAGTCTGGAACCAAAAACGGTAAAAATCCTGATTTCTTTTTGCTGTTGCCGGATCCTGGGGGGTAGCGACATGGAGGTGATGTCCACGGTTGTGTTCAATATAAAAGTGCATGTAGCCAACAGTCATCAGTAGTACGAGGCTATAGAACCTTTCCAGCTGGGATTTCTTATGACCTAATTCGTGCGCGACCGTGATTCCAATTCCACCAGTCACGAGGGCCACGCCAACCGTAAATCCAATCCATTCAACCGGACCCTGCAAGCTCTTCGTTGCAATGACATAACATGCCCATAGTATTAGAGCCAATTGAACATAGACCCACAGGTAGGTGATGAAGCGATAGTAGAATTCTTCTCCGATAATTCCTTGTTTTTCCTTGGACGTATTGGATGGGTCAAGACCCACGAGCTGATCAATCGCCGGCACGAAAAGAAATACAAAGCCCAAAGAACTGTAATTCCACCACCCGCCGCCATAGTAACCGGCGATTACCAGGGCAGGTAAAATCAGTGCACTAAAAAATCCTATCTTCTTGACAAGGGTCATTTTCAAATTTAAGAAACTTAAGTCAAAGGTTTAAACTGCTCAAATGCCTCCCTGCAATTGTGGCAATAATGAAGTGACCGGCAGAGGGTGGGCCCAAAGAGCGATTTCATTTCTGTATTGGTTCCATTACAACGGGGGCAAGTCGCGTGTTCGAGAATATCGAGATCCTTAAGGATTTCATGAGTGGCAGGGGGAGGGGCCAATCCAAATTTTTTAAGTGCTTGCTTGCCTTTTTCGGAAATCCGGTCCGAGTTCCATGCCTGTTTAAAATTAATGTGGACTTCAGGATTCTTGACCCCATACTTTTTCAGAACTTCTGTTACTTCATTTTTCATTATCTCCATCGCCGGACAGCCTACGAAGGTGGGGGTCATTTCTACTTTAACGTGATCGCCATCCACGACTACCTCTGTGATTACGCCCAAATCAACCAACGAGAGCACGGGTATCTCAGGGTCTTTCACCTCTTCCAGCCATCCATAAATTTCTTCAACGGTTGGAGACATAATCAGGTGTAAACAATATCGTAGGAGCCGGGAATCATCTGGTTGATATGATGTTTCATGTGTTTAACATAGTCTTCCGCGAGCCATTGCAGGGAATGGAGTTGGACAGTTTGTTTTCCCGTGTCACTTTCGCGGGAATATTTTATTGGTGACATGGTAGCAAGAATACGTGCGATCTGTTGATTGATGAGAGCCCACAACTGAATAATGTCTTCTTTTTTAGCAGTCTGATAGCCGCTGGCAGTTACCCAGAAATCCTGCTCATAAGTAATTTTTGTTGGAATCGTTTCATATTGACTAATGATAAACCGACGAAGGTTATTTTGCGCAGAATCAATCAGGTGTCCCAGTACTTCCTTTTTACTCCATTTATTTGGCAATGGCTTGCGCGAGAATTCTTCCTCCGGAATATTGGCGAACAACCGTGCATAAGCTTCTACTATTTCCTCCAACTCTTTCACTGTGTCTTTCATGCTTCTGAAACTTTAAATGTTAAATCTGTAACCTTGAACCTGCCTGCGCTGAGACAGCTTCGGCAGGCAGGCCTTGAACCCGGAACTCTGAACCGTTACCACTCCGCCCCGGGATCCATCCGAAACACCTCACTCATCTCGTCGAGCATCGGTTGTAAATATTCACTGTGCCGGCCCAATCGTCCTCCCAGAACGGGTGTGATGATTTTCCAATCAGGCAAAGTGAGCGAAGTAGTTGCAATGACTTCATCAACTTTGATCTTCCACTTTTCCATCAACATCCCTTCTCCACTAAAAATTCGAGCTTCCATGATTTCTTTTTCAAAAGGTGATACTTCAAACATGCCCAACGCATAGGGTATTATTATCTGCAAGGATTGCTGAAGTCGACCCACGCTTTCTTCTGTCGCTGATCCAAGTTGTTTAATCCAGGTATTGGCGTGAAGGGTATGGTACCGGAGTTCACCCTTTATTTTTTTTGCCAACAGAGACAGCGGCTCGTACGAAGACTGGCAGAGCATTTCCCATCGTATGGCATCCGCTGTATCAAACAGAAAATGACGGATGAGGCTGAAGTCATACTCGCGGTTGGGCAATTCGGTGAGAATGCAATTATGAAACTGACTGGCGTTGCGGGTGAAGGCCACCGTGTCCGGGTCTTGTTCGCCCAATTGATGGAGCAGGACGTAAAGCGCCTGACTTTGTCCTACTTTATCCTGTGCCATGGAGGAAAAGGCAATGTCCTCTTCCAGCAATGGCCCCATGCCTGTCCATTCGGAATTGCGATGACCCAAGACCAGCAAATTGTCAGCTATCGCGTACAATAACTCTTTTAACGCGAGCTCATTCATGTTTTTTGTTTCTCCAAAAATGTTTTCAGCTTATCTCCTCCTTTATAATCGGTGGCGTCACGGAATTTTTTTTCCGGCAAGGTCAGCCACAGATCCATTTCTTCGGGGGTGGTGAAGCGTATATCGGATTGCCGCACGGCCCAGACGTTGAAGACAATTTTCCCGCTGAACTTTTGTTTTGCTTCGCTCATGGCTTGTTCAGGACTACTCCCTTCCACCATTCCTGCTTGAATATGTTGTTTGCCGCGTTTAACAAGATGATAGATCTCGAAAGGTTCCTTCTTTCCGGTAGGAGGGACCGATGCGATAAGATCATAAGCATTCTTGTTTTCATCTGTCAAAGGAGAAACAAAAACATTCCGCGTATCCACGACATACAGCGATGAACAAATAAATCTCCGCGTGAAGGCTTCCTTGGCAAGAACATACGCCAGCTCAAGGTTGGGAGCATGCACAATCCCTTCGTGCTGAAAGGGCCTTCCTTCTTTTGGTTGAACGAACACTTCAAAAGAACCGAATTGGTCCATGGGTGCCTTCGGCATTATCACACCCGATTGCCCTACCAAAGGCAAGCGGGACACACGGGGATCTAAAGAATTCATAGACGGCATTCAGTTTCAGGCTAACGGAGCCACATAAGAATTTATGGAAGACTTGAGAGCTTCTCTTACCCACTGGCCTCTTTCCTCGGCGATCCTTCTTACTTCAAGACGTTCCTTATTGCAGGGGCCATCGCCATTGATTACGCGCTTAAATTCTTCCCAATCCGGTTCAGTGTAATCCCATTTACCCGTTTCTGTATTTTTTTTCAGCAGTGGGTCCGGGATTATAAAGCCGAGTTCCAGGATTTTAGGAACATACATGTCAAGGAATTGATTTCTCATCTCATCATTGGTGCCCATTTTCACCTTCCACTTCATCAACACCTCGGTGTGGGTAGAAATCTTATCGGACGGTCCGAAGAAATGCATCATTGGCGCCCACCAACGGTTCAGTGCTTCCTGAAACATCAGCCGTTGCTTGGGTGTGCCGCTTGCCAGATAGATGACGCAGTGGTGTCCATATTTGAGGTGAAAGGATTCTTCTGCGCAAATTCTGTCCAGGGCCCGGCAATAAGGTCCATAACTTCCCTTCGCGTTGGCCAATTGATTGACAATCGCCCCGGCATCCACCAGCCAGGAGATGAAACAACAATCGGCCCAGGTGAAAGTCGGGTAGTTGAAGATGTTGGAATATTTTGATTTACCTGATATGAGATCATCGATCATCTTTTCGCGGGATTTGCCGAGGGTTTCAGCGGCACTGTAAAGCAATTGACCATGGCCCACTTCATC
>JAYWDP010000174.1:0-6596 GCA_043779775.1 Cyclobacteriaceae bacterium | reverse complement strand
CCGTCAGTACCTCCACTTCAAAATGGTCGCGGTTTGATTCAATGACCTCCAGGGTCTGCCGGCCAATGGAGCCTGTCGAACCGAGAATGGCGATATGTTTTTTGGGGGTCAAATTGAATACAGAATTTTGAATAATGAATGTTGATATAGTGAATTCAGAAGTTGGCCTTTGTGTTCTTATTGGCAGTGACGATACTTTTGACAAAAATAGCAACCAATTCGTCACATTCCTTGCCAACAGGACTATCTAATTCTATATATTTGATTCTAACAAGAATTTTAAGGCAAATAAGAGTTTCGCGAAGTTCATTGAGTACAATTTTCATTTTATGAATAAAATCTTTTCGTGATTCTGCCCCTAATGTTTCTCCATAGTTAAGAGCTGGAGAAGTGCCGGACCGAATTAATTGCCCTCCAAGGTAAATTCATTATTTTTGATTCAACATCCATCATTGAAATTTATTCAACTCATCAGCGATCACCCTGTCATTCGAAAGCCTCGGCACCTTATTTTGTCCTCCCAGTTTTCCCTGAGATTTCATGTAATCAATAAAAGCATTCCTTTTGAGTGAAGTAAGTTTCAAAACGCTGAGAATGTTCCCCATGATGAGGTCATCATAATAAACATTCAATTTTCGAAGCTGCTGGTCCAATTCCAACACAAAAGCTTTTTCATCTGCCGGAGAACGTGCAAATTCCACCAGCCACTCATGATGAGGAAGTCCTTCCAGAGGAGTCACTTGTGGCGCTACTGTGAATTCCACCAACTCCACTTCAGGAAATTTTTCCATCGTCAGCTTCATGGCCTTCTCCACCTCTTCACCAATCACATGCTCACCAAAGGCCGAAATAAAATGCTTGATGCGACCTGTAACCACCAACCGATAGGGATACTTGGAAACAAATTTCACGGTGTCCCCGATCGAATAGCCCCACAGTCCCGCATTGCTGTTAATGATCACAGCGTAGTTCTTGCCCAGCTCGACTTCTTCAATGGACAGACGGTGGGGTTTCTCCGAGAAATATTCTTCCGTAGGAATAAATTCATAAAATATCCCACTGCTCAACAACAAAAGCAGACCTTCTTCGCGCTGAGTGTCTTGATAGGCAATAAAGCCTTCCGAAGCGGGGTAGAATTCGATGGAATCTACTTTCTTACCGATCGACTCTTTCAGTTTCGTCCGGTAAGGTTCGAAGTTCACACCTCCATAGACAAACAAAGAAAAATTGGGGAAGACATCCTTGATTTTTTTCCCGGTCCGGGCCCGGATCCTGTCAAAATACATCTGCACCCAGGGAGGGATGCCAGAGATGAAGGTCATGTTAGCATGAATGGTCTCGTCAATGATTCTCTCGAGTTTCTCTTCCCAGTCTTCAATGATGTTGGTTTCATAACTTGGCTTCTGGTTACCCCTGATGTAGCTCGGCAGAATATGATTAACGATTCCCGACAACCGCCCTGTGTTGATGCCTGCTTTTTTTTCAAGCTCAGGACTTCCTTGTAAAAAAATAAGATCTCCATCCGCGAAAGCTGCATTTCCGGTTTCATGGATGTAGCTTAATAGAGCGTTTCGTCCGCTGTTCACATGATTGGGAATAGACTCCCGGGTGATGGGAATGTACTTTACTCCCGAGGTAGTGCCAGATGTTTTAGCAAAATAAAGCGGCTTCCCTTTCCACAAAACATCGGTCTGCCCGGCCACCACTTTCCCGATGTAGGGTTTTAACGTCTCATAGTCACGTATCGGTACCTGCTTTTTGAAATCTTCATGACTATTGATTCCGGCAAAACCATGGTCGCGGCCGAATAAGGTATTCTGACCACCCTTCAGCAGGTCCATAAAAACTTTTTGCTGGTAAAATCCAGGCCGGGACGACCACGCATGGGTCTGCTTAGCGATGTACGCAGCCAAAGGTTTTGCCAATACAGACCGGAATCCCATGAATTTTGATGTTAGCCGCTGCAAAGGTGTATACCAATCCGAACTTATTAAAATCAGGTTCGTTTTATATTTGTACCGAATTTTTAAACCGGAAACATGAGAAACACGCTTAAGATCATTGTCGTTGGATTTCTGGCGGGCATCGCCGGCGCCTATGTCTTTACATTATTTCAAAAGAAAATGGAATCAGGGGATCAGCCCAAAGCAGATTATACGGTCGCAACCTACGAGCCCGCAGAAACGTATCAGCCAAACCTGGTATTGCCTTCGGCATCTTCGAACCTTGACAATGTTGATTTCAGTGTGGCAGCGGCAAAAGCCACACCCAGTGTGGTGTATATAAACAATATCTCGCAAAGCGGTGCATCGGTCTCTTATTTGGATTTTCTTTTTGGTGGCGGCGGCGGACAGCAAACGCAGGTCAGCAGCGGATCCGGCGTAATTTTCACTTCCGATGGATACATTGTCACCAATAATCACGTGGTAGAGTCCGCGGAGAAAATCCAGGTACTCTATAACAAAAAAGTATATGATGCTGAGCTCATCGGCACCGACCCCTCTACGGACCTGGCCGTTCTAAAAATTAAAGAAACCGGACTGCAGGCAGTTACCCTCGGCAGTTCGAAAACGCTGGCTGTGGGCGAATGGGTGGTGGCGGTAGGAAATCCTTTCTCACTCTCCTCAACAGTTACTGCCGGCATCGTAAGTGCCAAAGGGCGACGCATCAACATTGTTGAAGATAAATTTCCTATTGAGTCATTTATTCAAACCGATGCTGCCATCAATCCTGGCAACAGCGGAGGGGCCCTCGTCAATAAAAACGGGGACCTCGTGGGCATCAACACTGCAATCCTTTCCCGCACAGGATCTTACACTGGCTATGCTTTTGCCGTACCCGTTGACATCGCCAAAAAGGTTGTGAATGATCTCATAAAATTCGGGGTTGTCCAGAAAGCATTCCTGGGAGGCAACGTCATTGAATATGATTTTCAAACAGCCACCAAATATGATCTGGATGCCACGGTAAAAGAATTTAAAGGGGTTGTGTTGGCCGAACTTGACAAGACTGGCGCTGCGAAGAACTCAGGACTGAAGCTGGGCGATATCATCACACAGATTGATGATGCAGCCATCAATAGCAAGAGTGAATTTGAAGAAACTTTAAGCTATCACTACCCCGGAGATAAAATTAACATCACGTATTTGCGAAATGGTAAACCCACGACCGTTTCACTTTCGTTGGCAAATAAAAATGGAGACACGAACCTGATCAAGCGAAAAATCTACAGCGATGCAACCCTGGGTGTCAGTCTTGAACAGGTTGAATACGGTGTAAAAGTTTATAAGATCAAAGACGGCTTATTCAAACGACTGGGGGTCCCCGAGAACTACACCATCATTTCAATCAACCGGGTGCGCATCAAAGATCCGCAGGAAGTGATCGACTTCTTTAATCAATACAAAGGGAGGGCAATTCTTTACGGAATCAACAGCGCCAAGCAGGAGTATCCGCTACAGTTTATTTTACAGTAAGAATAAGAAGGGGCTTCGACTCCGTTCAGCCTGACATCCTTCGAAGGAAACTCTAAGCAACGTCACCCTGAGCGGAGTCGAAGGGCGACACCCATGTTAGAAGTACGAAATAATATTTTTTAAATTATAATCGTGAGGAAGTCCACTAAAATCAATCTTGGCTTCGACTCCGCTTCTCAGCCTGACAACTACGAAGCAGAAGCCTCTCATGATGCCATCCGCATCTTCAGCTTCCTGGTCAGATCTTCAACGGAGTTTTTAAAGTTCGCGTCGGTCTTCATCATGTCTTCCACGGATTCGAGTGCATGGATGACGGTACTGTGATCACGTCCACCAAAATTCTCGCCGATAAGGGCGAGGGTAAGTTGGGTGAAGCGTTTGCAGAAATACATGGCCACCTGGCGGGGGATCACGATCTCACGCTTTTTGATCTTGCCCTTCATGGCTTCCAGTTCCACACGGAAATAATCAGCGACTGTCTTCTGAATAAAATCTACGCTCACGTCAGATTGTATTTCCTTGACGATATTCTTCATGACCTCTTTTGCCAGGTCTAGGTCAATTTCTTTTTTCAACAGGGTGGCGTGGAACATCAGGGAATTGAGCACCCCTTCCATGTCGCGGAGGTTGGTATCTACGCTATAGGCCAGGTATTCGGCCACTTCCGTGGGAATTTCAATCCCATCCGATTCCATCTTATTGTGGATAATGGCAAGCTTGGTTTCGAAGTCAGGCTCCTGTAAGTCTGCCGTGAGGCCCCATTTGAACCGCGACAAGAGACGCTCCTGGAATCCTTTCAGGTCCCGGGGAGGGCAATCGCTGGTCATGATGATTTGTTTACCAGTCTGATGGAGTTGATTGAAAATATGAAAAAACATTTCCTGCGTTTTCTCACGGCCGGCTAAAAACTGCACATCGTCCAGGATGAGCAAGTCGACTTGTAAATAAAAATTCTGAAAATCCTGAAGCTTATGGTTCTGCAAGGCATTCAAAAACTGATTTGTGAAATCGTTTTGATCTACATACAATACAATCTTATCAGGGAGTTTTTGTTTGATCTCATTGCCGATGGCCTGCACAAGATGGGTTTTTCCTACGCCCACGCCACCATAAAGCATTAATGGGTTAAAAGATGTTACGCCAGGCTTTTTGGCCACCGCGACACCCGCAGACCGTGCGAGTCGGTTACAGTCCCCTTCCACGAAATTGTCGAACCGATAGCTTGAATTCAACCTGGAATTGACTGTTTGCGGATTCAAGGACCGAAATTGAAATGGGGAATATTCTTCCAGGTGTGCATTTCCATTTCCATTGGAAAGTCCCACCGAATGTTTCCCATTTCCATTGGGGTAGTTGACGGTCAGGGGTGCGTTGCGCTGATTGCCGCTATCGATGATGACCGAATACTCCAGCCGCGCATTGGCGCCCATCACTTTATGAATCGCTTTCTTTAAAATCGGAACATAGTTCTCTTCCAGCCATTCGTAAAAAAATTGTGAAGGAACCTGAATGGTGAGCACCTCGGCTTCATTGCGCAACGGCACGATTGGTTTGAACCAGGTACCAAAATTTTGCTCGTCAACTTCATGCTTGATGATTTCGAGACAATCGGTCCAGACAGTTGCAGAGTCAACCTCCATATAGAATCGCGTCAGATGGAATTTAGTGTGCTCCCGAAAAATGGAAGGGAGACAAAGGTGTAAAAAATTAGAAGAACAAAAAAACAAAAATCGATCTTGATTTTTCTGATTTTTTTCGCGTTATGGGATGTATCATTTCGCCAATAAAAATTGCTTTAATGCGGCAGATGCATCAATTTGACAACTAATACGATTACATGCAGGAAAAAAGTCAGGAAAAATTCGGTGCCTTTAAGCCTGCCCGCTTATCAGACTGGGAAGTTGCGGCGCAAGTGGAATTAAAAGGGGCCGATCCGTGGGAAAAACTAAAGCATAACGTACTGGGTTGCACGATTCTCCCCTTTTACACACAAACCGAAGACCACCCGGAACCTCCTCTCCTGCACATCCCTGAAAAAATATTTCTGGGTCCCCGCACGTGGTACAATTGTCCCCGAGTAGTGGTAGAAAGTGCAAAAAAGTCGAATGGGGAAGCCCTCGAACACCTTCGCAACGGCGCAGATGGGATCTTTTTTGAACTAGACGGGGAAAAAGATTTTCAAACGCTCCTGAAAGACATTGACGAAAGATATTGTTCGCTCAATTTTTTAGTAAAAAAAAATGCACAACCCATTGCGGAAGCTCTTCAGCATTTTTTAAGTGAAAATAAAACTACCCACAGCCACCTTCCGGGGGCATTCTTTGGAAACAGACTCTTTTCCAATCCTTTTCCGGCGGGATTCCATTGTTCAGGGTTTCAAGTGGTCCCAAATCTCTCCATCGCAGAAGAAATTGCGGCTTGCTTCGTGCCTTTCGCAGGAATGGAGGTTGCTGATTTTCAACGCATAGCAGGTCAGGTTGCTTTTAGTGTTGCCCTTGGCACTGACTTCTTTTTATCGGTCGCTAAAATCCGGGCCCTGCGCGTTGTATGGCATAAATTTCTTACAGAAAAGAAAATCAATGAAAATTCGACCTTGTTTATTCATGCTCATTCACTTCCGTGGACCGATGAAAGTTTCCAGCCTCATGGAAACATTTTGAAAAGCACGACCTCTGCCATGGCTGCCATCCTCGGCGGTTGCGATGCACTCACACTCGAACCCGAAGAAGCCAATCAATCCATGATGGTTCGGGTGGCGCGTAATGTTTCGAATATTCTCAGAGAAGAATCTTACCTCTCAAAGGTAGCCGACCCGCTGGCAGGTTCATATTATATTGAAACCATCACCCGGCAGCTTGGTGACGCTGCCTGGAAATCCATCGCTTTGCATTTACGGCCATGACCCAAAGTCCCCCATCGGCTCCTTGGCTTTCGCCTGAACAAATAGAAATTCATCCTCAATTTTTCCATGAAAGATTTGAGCATCTGAATTTTTCTGCAGGCCTGCCTCCCTTTCTGCGCGGACCATATGCCACCATGTTCACTGTGCGCCCATGGACGATCCGGCAATACGCTGGCTTCTCTACGGCAAAAGAATCGAATGCCTTTTACAGAAAAAAT
>JAYWDP010000173.1:0-2219 GCA_043779775.1 Cyclobacteriaceae bacterium | reverse complement strand
ATTGATGACACTGCCCCTCTTGGGCTCCTTCATGGGACATGAGGCACTAGCCGCTTCAGCAAACCCCGTGGGAGATTTTGAACGCGATTATTTCAAAGAACTTGGTGTCCGTACATTTATTAATGCGGCGGGCACCTACACCGCGCTCACCGCCTCACTGCCTCACCCTGAAGTTATCAAAGCGATCAATTATGCAGCCCTGCAGTATGTGAAACTGGAGGACTTGCAGGATAAAGTCGGGGAACGCCTTGCTGAGTTGCTCCGGTGCGAAAGCGCCATGGTCACCGCCGGCGCATTCTCTGCCATCAGTTTAGGGACAGCCGGAGCCATGACCGGTGGCGACCCGAAGAAAGCAGAACTCATCCCCACAGACCTGACGGGAATTAAATCAGAGGTCATCATTCAGAAATCCCATCGCCTTGGATATGATCATTCAATCCGGAATTGTGGTGCAAAAATAGTTGAAGTGGAAACCCGGCAGGAAATGGAGGCCGCCATCAATGAAAAAACTGCGATGATGTGGTTTTACAATAACAATAATAAGGTCGGGAAAATCCAGGACGTGGAATTTGTCGCCGTCGGAAAAAAATTCGGAATTCCCTCCATGAATGATTGCGCTGCGGATGTTCCTCCGGTAGAAAATCTCTGGAAGTACACGCAAATGGGGTTTGACCTGGTCTGCTTTTCCGGGGGAAAAGGCTTGCGCGGACCACAAAGTGCCGGGCTTCTGCTGGGAAGAAAAGACCTCATCGCCGCAGCGCGGAAAAACGCTTCACCTAATGGAAACACCGTTGGGCGCGGAATGAAAGTGAACAAAGAAGAGATACTCGGCATGTTGGTGGCGATCGAAATGTATCTGGCCAAAGACCATGTACAGGAGTTGGCGCTGTGGGAAAAGCAGATTAAGATGATCAATGATGCTGCGGCTTCCGTGCCCGGCGTAAAACCCGAAATGCATGTTCCGGAAGTAGCCAATCACGTGCCCGCTATCCGGATAAAATGGGACGCCACGAAAGTTAAAATCACTCCGGATGAGGTGAGGAAAACCCTGCGCAATGGGCATCCCTCCATTGAAACCATGGGTGGAGAGGAGTCCGTTGACATTACCACCTGGATGATGATCCCCGGAGAAGAGCGGATCGTTTCAAAGCGACTAAAAGAAATACTCCAAAACGCAGCAAAATAATTAAAAGGTCCAAAGTGTAAGGTCCAAGGTTTAAATTAAGGTCCAAAGTTTAAGTTTAAAGTTTTGGTTGTTTGATTGCATAGCATTGGACTTTGGACCTTGGACTTTGACCATTGACATTGTGAACTGTGAACAATTCAAATTTAACCCAATCCGTACCGTGATTATTATTTCCTATTTCACCATTCTCATGACCACTGCCCTTATGAATCACCCCAATGAGGATAACAAAACTTACTCGGTAAAAAGAATTCAGGATGAACTCCTGGTCACCGGCAAAGGAGACAGCCCGATGTGGAAAAATGCGGTTGAACTGACGGATTTTATTTATCCCTGGAATAAGGAAAATCCTCCCGCTACATCGTTCAGGGCGATACACAGCAAAGACTGGATCTATTTTGTATACCATGTAAAAGACGACAGCGTCAATGTGTTCGTTGATAAAAAGGATAAAACAGACGTGTTGAATTCCGACAGAGTGGAGATATTTTTCAAGCATGAGGATAACCAGTTGCCTTACTATGGACTTGAAATGGATCCGCTGGCCAGGGTTTATGACTATAAGGCTAATTTCCTCAGGAAATTTGAGCTGGCCTGGACTTGGCCTGAAGGCCAATTGATCATCAAAACCTCCCGGACCAATGAAGGATACATTGTCGAAATTGCCATCAGCAAGGCGTCATTGCTTCAGTTGGGGCTCCTGAAAAACAAAACGCTGCAGGCGGGCTTATACCGTGGCAATTGTGTAAACCTCGTCGGCAACCAGGCGACCTTCAAGTGGATCAGTTGGGTGAAACCCGATTCGGCCACGCCGGATTTTCATGTTCCTTCGTCATTTGGGATTCTCTTGCTGGAAGATTAGCGCCAGTTTTCAGAATTTGGATTGTGTCTAGGTGTCTTGGTGGCAAAATACCGGTATCTGCCACCAAGGCACTAAGACACAAAGAAATCGCGGTTCTATTTTAATGTCTCTTTGCTAAATGATTTTACCGGCCTTGAATGGGACTTATGTTTTCTATAATGAAAAAGATTC
>JAYWDP010000172.1:0-2222 GCA_043779775.1 Cyclobacteriaceae bacterium | reverse complement strand
CCCCCTGATGATGGGCTTTTTAATGGAGTGGCTGAACCTGCTGATACGCTGGACACATGTTGTGGCGGGGATCATGTGGATCGGCGCTTCTTTCTACTTTATTTTCCTGGAGAACAATCTAAATCGAACAACAGGAGTTCGCGATGAATTGGCTGGTAACCTGTGGGCAATACACGGCGGCGGTTTTTATTTTTTGGAAAAGTACAAAGTGGCACCCCCTGCCGTACCAAAAAACCTTCATTGGTTTAAGTACGAGGCGTACCTCACCTGGCTGTCGGGTTTTGCGTTGCTGGCGGTGGTCTATTACATGGATGCCACCGCATTCCTCATCGATGCCCAGAAGGCGGACCTCACTCCCACCCAGGGCATTCTCATAAGCATGGGCTCGCTTGTTCTGGGTTGGATAGTGTATGATGCCATGTGCAAGTCACCTTTGGTGAAGAACACATTACTCTTCGCGATCACCGGAGTTGTTATGCTTATTGCCTTCTCCTATTTCTTCATGTCTATTTTTAACAACCGGGCCGCGTATATCCATGTAGGCGCGTTGATAGGAACGCTCATGGCATGGAATGTTTACTTTGTCATCATTCCCTCACAGAAATCGATGGTGAGGGCGGCTGTAACCGGCAAGCCATTAGACCCTTCACTTGGTAAGAAGGCCGGGGAACGATCTCTTCACAATAATTACTTTACGCTGCCGGTGATCTTTATCATGATCAGCAACCACTTTCCAAGCACGTTTGGTCATCACTATAATTGGATCATCCTGGTGGTCATCTCGCTGGCAAGTGCCGGCATTAAACATTATTGGAACCTCAGAGACCGAGGTGAAAAGTCTGGGCTCATATTGCCCTTGTCGATGGTGGCGTTGATTTCATTGGCATTAATTACTTCTCCGGCGTTTGAAAAAATGGTCTCAGCGCCGACTGTTTCGTTTGCGGAAGTAAATGCCATTATTACCATGCGGTGTATTCAATGTCACTCTGCGATGCCTACCAACAAAACCTGGGTGACAGCGCCCAACGGAGTTAAGTTTGATACACCCGACCAGATACAACAGTTAAAGGACAAGATTATGATGCGGACTGTACTCACCAATTCTATGCCACAGGGAAATGTGACAAACATGACTCAGGAAGAACGCGATAAAATAAAAGCCTGGATAATGCAAGGCGCCAGGATTGCCGAATGATGGAATCTTTTGCACTCCATAGCACTCGCGTATTGACGCCCTCTGGCCTGGAAGAGGCTACCGTATTTGTTGGGAGTAATAAGATCACCTCCGTTGTGTCAGGACCGTTAAAGCGCCAAGGAACCAAAATCGAGGATCTTGGCAACTCAGTGATCATGCCTGGACTGATCGATTCACATGTTCACATAAACGAGCCAGGACGGACTGATTGGGAAGGGTTTAATTCGGCTACTCGTGCCGCCGCCGCAGGAGGCATTACAACCCTGATCGACATGCCATTGAACTCAAGTCCTGTGACAACAAATGTTGCTTCGCTCAATGCCAAGTTGGAAACTGCGAAAAAATCACTTCATGTAAATTGTGGTTTTTATGGAGGCCTTGTCCCCGGGAACTATACCGATCTTGAAGGTCTGGTTAAGGGAGGAGTATTCGGCATAAAGACCTTCCTTACCCTTTCTGGTATCGATGACTTTCCCAATGTCGGCGAGCATCACCTGAACAAGGCACTACCATTACTCAAAAAACTAAATTCAATTTTGTTGGTACATGCCGAACTGGATGAGCCCCATGATGACCAATTTTTGTTGGAATCAAGCCCGACCAGGTATGGTGCGTATCTGAAGTCCAGGCCGCGATCATGGGAAGATAACGCTATCCTTCTTATGATAAAGCTCTGTGAACAGCATGGTGCGCGCACTCACATCGTTCATTTATCATCATCCAATTCAATTGAACCGCTGCGTAAGGCCATAAGCCGAGGACTTCCCATTTCCGTTGAGACCTGTCCTCATTATCTTGTTTTTGCAGATGAAGATATTACCGATGGACAAACTTTGTTCAAGTGTGCGCCGCCTATTCGGGAAAAGGAAAATAGAGAAAAGCTTTGGCAAGCTGTCAAGGCCGGCATTATTTCATTTGTCGTTACCGACCATTCTCCTGCTCTGCCCTCCATGAAAGAACTTGACTCCGGCAGCTTCAAAAAGGCATGGGGTGGTATTGCAGGACTTCAGTTTAGTCTGCCAGCCAC
>JAYWDP010000171.1:0-2225 GCA_043779775.1 Cyclobacteriaceae bacterium | reverse complement strand
AATGAATGAAGCCGACTGGCAAAATGCAGAAGTAGCAGATAAATTCAGGCAATTCTTTCCTTTTGATTCATCTGCTGCCAAGAATCTGACCGAAGTGCGGATGACGTATGACGACCACTTCATTTACGTCTTTGCCAGGATGAGCAGACTCTACCCGGGCAAGTATGTCACGCCATCTTTGCGACGGGACTTCCGGGGAGAGTCATTTGATAGCTTTGTAGTTCAGTTCGATACTTACAAAGACCGGACGAACGCTTTTCAATTTGGCATAAATCCCTTCGGTGTTCAGCGGGAAGGCCTGGTATCCAATGGCGGTATAAACCAGGAGGATCTTTCTCTTACCTGGGACAACAAATGGTACTCAGAAGCTAAAATCGTCGGCGATGAATGGGTGTGCGAGATGGCCATTCCCTTTAAAACCCTGAGGTACAAACATGGCCTCTCTTCGTGGTATCTTAACTTCTACCGTGTAGATTCACAAATGCCGGAACGTTCCACCTGGGCGCCAGTTTCCCGTGCATATCCTTTGATAAATCTTGCCACCTGCCGTGACCTGATCTGGGATGTACCCTTGTCGCACCCGGGAGGCAACGTTTCTTTAATCCCCTATGTCGCAGGGAAATCTGAGCATGATTTTGAAGCTGGATCGCCAGCCGAAAACAAGCCGGACTTCGGAGGAGATGCTAAAATTGCCACAGGCCCTGCAATGAATTTGGACCTCACGGTCAATCCCGATTTCTCCCAGGTGGAAGTAGACCAGCAAGTCACCAACCTGAACCGATTCGAAATTTTTTATCCCGAAAGGCGGCAGTTCTTTCTGGAGAACGGTGACTTGTTTGCCAATTTTGGCTATAGCAATATGCGGCCGTTCTTTTCGCGCAGGATTGGCGTGACGCGCGATCCTTCAACTGGGCAAAATATTCAAAACCGGATTTACGGAGGCGCACGCTTAAGCGGAAAGATCAATAATAACTGGCGGATCGGGCTCATGTCCATGCAGGCGGCGGAAGATAATTCTATTAAACTTCCTTCCATCAATTATACCGTGATGGCAGTTCAGCGGAAAATTTTCTCGCGATCTAACATCAGTATGATTGCCATCAACAAGCAAGCTTTCAACGATACTGCTTACAGCCGACTGCTGGGATTGGAGTATAATTTGGCTTCACGCGATAACAAATGGACCGGCAAAGCATTTTATCACCGTTCCTTCGATCAGCATAAAAAGGACAGCGCATACGCCACCTCGCTACAGTTTACGTACCAAGTCCCGAAACTGGAAATAGATTTTCTCGCGCAAAGTATCGGGGCCAACTATAATCCTGAGGTAGGCTATGCGCCCCGTAAACACTTCACCAGGCTGTCTCCAGAATTGTATTACAGTTTCTATCCAAAGTCCAAACTAATCAACAACCATGGCCCGGGTACTGACATTGATGTGATAGGGAATGAAGTATATGGCGTTACTGATTGGGATGCCAACATTTGGTATAAGATTACTTTCCAGAATTCTGCCCAGTTTTTTATGCGCATTCGCCAGGATTATGGTCTGGCGTTTTTTGCGTTTGATCCTACCTTCCCGGCCGCTCCATCCACTGCGGTGAAGTTACCGGCCGGCTCTTCCTACCATTGGAATTCAGTGATATTGAATTACATATCCAACGCCCGGAAAAGATTATTCTTCAACTTCCAGTCACGCTTTGGTGAATACTACAATGGGGAACGTCAAAACATCGATGGCGCCATTAACTACCGGTTCCAGCCTTATGCTGTGATCTCAATGAATTTCACTTACAATCGTATCCGGCTCCCGCAACCCTATAACAGCGTAGACCTGGTCTTGTTGGGCCCCAAGTTTGACTTCACTTTTTCACGCAAGGTTTTCTGGACGACGTATTTGCAATACAACAATCAGATCAATAATCTGAATATCAATTCACGTTTGCAGTGGCGATTTAAACCCGTGTCTGACCTTTTTCTCGTTTACACCGACAACTATTTCGCAGAGGCTTCTTCACATGACCAGATCTTTTATGTTGGGCAGCCCAAACTGAGGGCACTGGTGATAAAACTTACCTATTGGCTGAATCTGTGACAGATCAGAAATATACAGGTATTTTGATACTGGCCGATATAAAAATATTGGCTATAAAAACCTGAAACCCAACCGTTAGAAACGTTACTTTTTAAGAGTGTCTTAAATGATCAATGGTTACCATTACAAA
>JAYWDP010000170.1:0-2225 GCA_043779775.1 Cyclobacteriaceae bacterium | reverse complement strand
GGCGAATACGTTGAATCAAAAGTTGGAGCCCATCAAGTAGATGAGAAAGCGAAGCGCGCAAATCTTTGCGGCTTGAGGAGGTGCTGGTTAGTTGGTTTTTCATGGTTTTTACCGGTTTATATTTCCCCCGAAACCTATCGGGAGCAGGATTTAGCACCTTTTCAACCATTTGGCCGAGGGTTGCTAGCGCTTCTACGAGCCTTTCTCTCTGCGCTTCTTTATAAATCGGTAGAGCGAAATGCTTTCCCGACTATGATATCACAAACGTATAGTAGATTAGTAGAGTTTCCAAAAAGATCTATAAAAAAATTTTTACCCTTACTTGCGTTAGGGGTAGGAATTGATTTTTTGATAACCATAATCTGACCGGAGTGGTAAATATCGTGTTGGATAATGCCGTGCAACATGATGTAAAAATCATATTCACGTCCCGCCACTTTTTCATGCAGTTTGTCTTCTGGAAAGGAGCGGAGGGCCTCCACCAATCCAGCTTGACTTTGCTTCAGGGTTGACAAATCTGAAGTTTGCGACTTTGGGGTCGATATCGGTTATGGCTTCCAGCACCGAAGGACCATGCCATGCTCACAAATCTCAAATCAATTCCTAAAAATGACTCAGGTAAGCATCCCCCCGTCCACCTGGATGACTTGCCCGGTAATGTAAGAAGACATCTCGGATCCGAGGAAAACGCACACATCGGCAACATCTTCAGGTCTGCCACCTCGCTTGAGGGGAATACCATCACGCCAGCTTTGTATGGCCTTTTCGTCGAGCTTTTGCGTCATTTCGGTTTCGATAAAACCCGGTGCTACTGCATTGGAGCGGATGCCCCTCGATCCCAACTCCAGGGCCACGGATTTGGTGAATCCGATAATACCTGCTTTTGAGGCAGCGTAATTGGCCTGACCTGCGTTGCCTTTTATTCCAACTATGGAAGTGATGTTGATAATGGATCCGCTACGCTGTTTCATCAGGGTTTTGGTCGCTGATTTCACGGTATTAAAGCACGATTTCAAATTGACCGACATGACTTTGTCCCACATCTCCTCGGTCATGCGAAGCAACAGATTATCCATCGTAATGCCAGCATTGTTTACCAGGATATCCAGGGAACCGAAATCTCCCACAACGTCATTGATCAGTTTTTCTGCTTGCGCAAAGTCGGATGCGTCGGAGCGATAGCCTTTTGCTTTCACGCCTTTTGAAGTCAATTCTGCCTCAAGGGCCATCCCTAATTCGATGTTGGAAAGGTAAGTGAACGCAACGTTGGCACCTTGCTCTGCAAATCTGATGGCGATGGACCGTCCAATTCCTTTGGAAGCCCCGGTAACCAATGCGTTTTTTCCCTGAAGTAATTTTGTCATGATTTAATGTTCGTGGTGATAATCGATGACCAATAGTTTTCTGACAGACCAAAAGTAGCTATTTCCGCCAAAATCAGGCATATTCTTTCTTGCCCCCGGCAAATAAAAGATGCAGGCATTTTATTTCACGCATTGGCGGTTTTATCTTTGGCCAGCAAATTTTAAAATCATCAATATGGCACAATATGATCTGATCGTCATTGGTAGTGGACCGGGAGGCTATGTGGCAGCGATCCGGGCGTCACAGTTGGGAATGAAAGTGGGCGTGGTGGAGAAGGCCGAACTGGGAGGCATTTGTCTCAACTGGGGTTGTATTCCTACCAAAGCCTTGCTGAAAAGCGCGACGGTCTTTGAATATCTTCAGCATGCCGCCGAATACGGGATCAATGTTAAGGACGCCTCCCCGGACATCGCCTCTATGGTAAAGCGCAGTCGTGAGATTGCCGCAGGCATGAGCAAAGGCGTGCAGTTCCTCTTTAAGAAAAATAAAATCGATCATATTGTCGGTTATGGAAAGCTCAAGAAGGGTGGCAAAGTGGAGGTGACTGATGCAACCGGAAAAAAAGCCGATTATGAAGCAAAGCATATTATCCTGGCAACGGGTGGACGTTCACGCGAATTGCCGAATCTGGCCATCGACGGAAAGAAAATCATTGGATACCGGGAGGCCATGATCTTGCTGGAACGGCCTCAGAAAATGTTGGTGGTAGGTTCGGGTGCAATCGGGGCTGAGTTTGCGTATTTCTACAGCACGGTTGGTACAGAGGTTACGGTCGTTGAATTTTTGCCGTGCGTGGTCCCGGTGGAGGATGAAGAAGTTTCCAAAGCGCTTGAGAAGTCCTTCAAGAAGGCGGGCATGAC
>JAYWDP010000169.1:0-2234 GCA_043779775.1 Cyclobacteriaceae bacterium | reverse complement strand
GGGCTCCTTCAGCCATGAAATTGTCCTCCAGGCACCTTTCATGGATTCCACATAACGTTCAAAAATGGCCCTTCTTTCAACTAATTTTTGGTCAATCTGCATAATTCCCACGAGGCCCGCGGCGGCATTCAGCGGTCCCATCCTGTAGTTAAATCCAATATCGGTATGCTCATAAAAAGGTTTGTCTTCACGGGACTGGCTAGCCCAAAAAAGGGCTTTCTTATAAATTACCCCATCATTAGTGACCAGCGCTCCACCTCCATAGGTTGTCAATATCTTGTTGTTATTAAATGAGAATACGCCCGCCTGTCCAAAGGACCCGACGGCTGAATCTTTGTATTTACTTCCGATTGCTTCAGCCGCATCTTCCAGCAAGACTATCTCATAGCGCGTACAGATATCCACGATGGCATCCATCCTGGCAGGCATTCCATATCCATGCACCACGATCACACATCGGGGTTTCCTTCCTTCATAGATCTGTCCTTTAATTGCCTTTTCAAGCAAGTCAGGATCCAGATTCCATGTAAGCGGCTCGCTGTCAACAAATACCGGAAAGGCTCCCAGGTAGATGATGGGATTAATGGTCGCCACATAAGTAAAAGTTGGTGCGACCACGCAGTCGCCCGGGCCTACTCCCAGAGCTTTTAATGCCAAGTGAATGGCGGACGTACCGGAGTTCAATGCCAGCACATACTTGGCCCCTGTAGATTTTCTTAATACTTCCTCAAAATCCTCCACCATGCTCATCGCCGGCTTTCCCTCATACATTTCAAGGGTCTTTTTCAGGGCAGCAGCGTCTATGGGAGTCTCTGATAATGGGATCCTCTTCGTCATCATCCAGCAGGTTTTTTCAAGAAATAATCCTGATAGAAAAATCCCATGATCAGCACAATCATCAGCAGGGGGTTTACAATCATGCGGTGCAGCTGGGACAATAAAGGAGAGGAGATTTCAGAGTCCCCTTCCAGGGAAAGTTTTAACATGAAGTAAAAGGGAAGCAATACAATCAATTCTGCAAAGAATACCCAGACACTCATTCTTATATAATTTTTCCTGTTGAACAACGCCGCAATCATCATCAAACATGCGGCATCATTGAGCAGAAACCGCACGGATTTATTGAATACGAATTTAACATTTGGTGAGCAATGCCCTACCAAGGCTGAGTAATTAAATTCCTGGAAAAGGAAAGCGAATGCCAGCAACATCACAGCGATGATGCCCATCCCCCACCGCTGCCATCTATGCTTCAACAACTGCACGGACTGATTTCATTCGTGTCCACTGAATCCAAAGTGCGAAAACTACGAGGTAAAGAATGGCCGTAAAAAAGTATTTGTGAAAATAGAAAAAGTAAAGAGGGCGATGAAGGGCGGTCTCAAACAACAGAATGATCCTCAATAGATTAGCGAGATGTAGGATCAAAAATCCCATGAGAGTATACAATAGAATATTTTTGATTTTGCCGCCAAAGGCAATCAAGAAAGCAACAAAGACGATCATCACATTAAGTCCATTGCAACCTTCAAAGACTCTTAACACCGTTTTGTCGACCCGGTTCAGTAATACCGTTGGTTCACCCTGGCTAATCACCACCGTGACGGGCGCCTCAAATTTTGAAAGGATATACGCCACCTGGCCGGTGACCCACACCGTCGTTGGATCAGGCGCTGGGTTAAAGGATTCAACATATATTCCGTAAAGGACATTGCACAGAAAATACACCGCGACGAAAATCGATAAAAACCGAAGCGCCGGCCTGAACTCACGAAGCGGTGATTCACTTTTCATAAGCTGGTACCCCGATGATGGTCTTATGGTCTTGAAAATCATGCGTTACCACCGCCCCCGCACCAACTTTACAATGTTCGCCAATCGTCAGGTTCTGCAATATGCGCACCCCTGAACCAATCAAGCTACATTCTCCGATTTTTACATTTCCTGATATGCTGCATCCTGGCATAATGGTGGTGAAACTACCAGCCACAACATCATGGCCAATGGTGGTAAGGAGATTGACAATTACAAAGTCATGAAGTGCGATGTTTGTAGTCAATATTACACCCGCCGTCAATATGCATCCTTTTCCGAATTGATTACTTTCGCTTCCTCTCTGACATGCGGGATGAAAAAGTGAAGGGAATTCTATTGGAAGGCCTGCAAGCTTGCTGACGATGGATTGGCGATTCACCGGGTCCGCAATAGCTACCACAATGCTGGCGTTTTCCCGT
>JAYWDP010000168.1:0-2246 GCA_043779775.1 Cyclobacteriaceae bacterium | reverse complement strand
CGGGCTGAGATTATACCCATAGAACCTGATGCCGGTAATGCGGACGAAGGGAGGCAAGGTTAAAACGTAGGCAGCACATTCCCCGATGGGCAGCAAGTTTAAACCAAAAATTTAAAAATGTTTAAATCATTGTTGACGGCAGCGCTGCTCCTCTTTGCGTGGAGTGCGCAAGCTCAATTTACCATTACCGGTATTATCCGGGATACAAAAGACAACCAGGTACTCGCAGGGGCAACAGTACAACTGTCAGAATCAAAAGGTTCGGCAGTGACCGATGAGCTTGGCTGGTTTCACCTTGACAATCTTCCGGCAGGATCGTACAAGCTGTTGGTGAAATTCCTTGGGTACAAAGACAAGACCGAGACGGTCAATTTGCAAAGCAACAATTCTATTGAAGTTGCGATGGAAGAGGCTTCCACCATGACGGATGAAGTGGTGGTGTTGGCTACACGGGCAAATGATAAAACGCCGACCACCTTTGTAAACATTAACCGGCAGGCTATACAAAAACAGAATTTCGGCCAGGACCTTCCGCTCATTCTTAACTGGACCCCATCGGTGGTGACTACTTCCGATGCCGGCGCTGGTGTTGGTTATACCGGCATTCGCATCCGGGGAAGCGATGCCACTCGCGTAAATGTTACGATCAATGGCATCCCCTATAATGACAGTGAGTCGCAAAGCACGTTCTGGGTAGACATCCCGGATATTGCCTCGTCTACACAAAGCATTCAGATTCAACGTGGCGTGGGTACCTCTACCAATGGCGCTAGCGCTTTTGGTGCGAGTCTCAATGTTCAGACAAATTCCCTTCAGTCTGAACCCTACACAGATATACTAACGGCTTTCGGCTCCTTTAACACACAGCGCTACACGCTCCGCACCGGCACCGGACTGATCAACAACCATTGGGCCTTTGATGCGAAAGTTTCGAGAATAACTTCGGATGGCTATGTGGACCGTGCTGCCTCGGACCTGGGATCGTATTACCTCAGCGGCGGTTATTACGGAAAGAAGACGGTGATCAAGGCCATTGCTTTCGGCGGCAATGAAAAAACCTATCAGGCCTGGTATGGAGTAGACGATGCGACACTACAAACCAATCGCACTATGAACTACGCCGGCGCAATTTATGATGGTGCTGGAAATGTTTCGCGTTATTATAACAACCAGGTCGATGACTATAAACAAGACCATTATCAGCTTCATTTTTCACAACAGATCGGAGACCATTGGAACGCCAATGCTTCGCTGCACTATACCTACGGTCGTGGTTATTATGAAGAATATCATCAGAGTCAGGCTTTCGGTGATCTTGGTTTGCCGAATATCGTGCTTAAAGACACTACATTAACTTCCAGTGACGTGATTGTACGTAAGTGGCTTGACAACAAATTTTATGGAGCTACTTATTCATTTAATTACAATAAAAATAAATCAAGCCTGATCATTGGTGGTGCCTATAACCAGTATGCCAATGCAACGCACTTTGGAGAAATTATTTGGGCGCAGTATGCCGATCAGATTCCTATTCGCTACCATTATTACGAAGGAGAAGCACAGAAAAATGATTTCAATACCTATGTAAAATGGAATTACAATCTTACCGGCGCAATCAACACCTTCATTGACCTCCAATATCGTCGTGTAGACTATCAAACCTCAGGCACCAAAGACGATCAATCAAAGTATGACATAGACGAACAGTTCAATTTTTTTAATCCAAAACTGGGATTGAGTTACACCCTTTCTGAAAAAAATATACTGTACAGTTCCTATGCCATTGCCAATCGGGAACCGAACCGCTCGGACTATATCGATGGGGATATTAAGCCCAAGCCGGAGCATTTGGGCAATTTTGAATTGGGCTGGCGCAGGAACTCTTCACGCTATGCCATGGAGGTGAATTATTATCTTATGAGCTACAAAGACCAATTGGTGCTCACCGGTCAGCTTGACAATGCGGGTTATCCCATCCGCGCCAATGTTGGTAAAAGTTATCGCACAGGTGTTGAATTATCCGGGATCATCCGGTTCTCCGAAAAATGGAGTTGGAATGTGAATGCCACCTGGAGTGTGAATAAGAACCAGGACTTCGTAATGGTGGATAGTAATAACTTGCCGTTAACAAAAAATACATCAGTCATTTTGTCCCCGGGATTGATTGGCGGCAGTCAGTTGAGCTGGAACGTCTTTTCGCATTTTCAGGTAACATGGCTGTCCAAGTATGTAGGCAAGCAGTACCT
>JAYWDP010000167.1:0-2247 GCA_043779775.1 Cyclobacteriaceae bacterium | reverse complement strand
CTTCCTCCAACCCGTAGTTCTGAGGTAGCAAGGCAGCCACGCGATTGCTGTTCCATGAACCAGAAACGGTAATGTCCTGAGGATTCAGCGCAAATCCTCCTCGGTTGACCCGCACCGTGTCACCTTTGATCCTGATTTGGCTGTTTGAATAAGGAATATGCTTGCTTTTAGAAGCGATATCGAGTAATCCCTTTATCCTTATCAAAAATTCATCCGATTCTTTACCTATTGAAATAATTTTTGTTGTATCAAAACGGCTGAATCTCGGCAGAATTAAATCAACTATCATTGTATCCGCAAAAACCCGAAAGCCGGCACCCTTCATGTTGCGGGCCAACAAAGATTTAAAAAAATAATTATAGGAATTCCCGTAGGCAGCCGCTCGACTCTTTTTCCAGGATAATGTTTGTGTCTCATCGCGGGTGGTCATTTCCTCAAATCGAACATTTCCAATAAAAGCATAACGGCCTGATTGTGATGAGAAACTGGTGAGGTCATAAATGATTTTGTAGCCCAAGCCCTTGTTTAAAATTTCGATAGGCGCCGAAGTTTTGGCGGTAAAGCCCATACCCGTTTCATCACGCTGAAAATCGATCACCCATGGATTCAGGATTGAGCAAGTAGCAGCAAGTTTATCTTCACCTAAAAATATTTTATTGAATCTGGTCGATTGGTATACCCATACTTTGTCGCGATTATCCTTTACTTCGATCGCAGCAAGTTCAAGTTCTGAAGGACTTAGTGACACTAACCCAACCTTGAGATCGGTCGCACCGATGTTCACCTTGACTTTAACGGTTTTATAGCCGACAAAAGAAACTACCAGATCATACCCGCCTGGCTGAATATTTTTCAAAGTAAATTCTCCATTGACATCAGTTACGGTTCCAGTCGTCGTGTTATTCAAAAAAACATTGGCAAACGGAAGTGCTTCCGAGGTCTTGGCATCCAGGACTTTGCCGGTGATGCTCTGCGCGCAGGAGTCCACAAAAAGGAGAAATAAAAAGATTGTGAGGTACCCGCTTTTCATAAAATGTCTAAACTTTAGCTTATTGAATTAATGGCAATCCGATCCACTAATCATTATCTATTTCAACAAAATACACACACCGTACCGGTCCTCCATTTTGCGTTACCCCTTCTGCGACAATCCGGTAGAGGCCTGGTAAGTCGGCGGCGAAAAATGAAACAGTACCAGTGCCGGTTTTTGCGTCGGTTAGAATTTCGGGGTTCCAATAGATGGTGGCGCGGTAATCGGGCTTGGTTTTGTCTGTCTTGGGATTGCCATAGTCGGGATAGAGAAAACTCCTCGGCCTTGAATAGCCCGGTAGTTTTATCAATTGAAAGTTTTGCATGGCTTTTACGTCTTCCTCCGGAAGGCCTGTTTTGGTATAGATAGAAAGTACACCAAAAGCTCCGGCAGACCCATAGAGTGGGTTTAATCTGGTAGTAAATTCTACCGATTCAACTGTATTGGGGTTAATCATTGATAAGGTTTCTGCCGCGCCACCACCCATCACCGCGTCATTTACAGTCACAAGCACCTCCCTGGCATTGGCCAGCGAACTTCTGAGGCCTCGTGTAGAATACACAACCCACCCAGCATCCGTTTGTGCTATGATCAATCCAGGAAATTTTCCAGGTAAAGCGAGCAAGAGATTGCCATAACTAGTATTGATATCTTTTGCTTTGAGAACATAATTAGGACTTCCATACGAACGCCTGACCCGGTAATCGGGTTGAGCTGTCTCATCAATCCGTTTTGCTCTAATCTCGATAGCTTCCAATAAACGAGAATCATTTGGTACTTCATACTCCGAAATCAATCGTTGGGGTGATTCGGATTTAAGAACGTCTACTTTGTAATTGATCTCCTCAAAATCAATGGGGGGTGTTTCACGCTCTAGCAATTCTACCTTTCCATACGACTTGTCCGTTGCTTTGTCTGATTTGATAGAAAAAGTTGCAGTATCATAGAATTGCAGTCCTCTAAGCTCAAATAACCCCTGATCATTTGCCTCAGCAAGCATCATGTTACGGGGTTTCAGTTGAAAGACTGTGAGCGAAGTTTTTTCCGGTTTACCCTTGTCGTTCAGAAACCGCCCTGAAAAACCAATCCCGGACTCCATTGGATATTTAAACTCCATATTTCCAGTGTTCGTCTCTTTATCGAGCGGGAATCCCTTGTTAATGGTTGTTGCGTCAGGCACCGGCACAACCTGTCCTGCATCGGTAACGGAAATTGAT
>JAYWDP010000166.1:0-2251 GCA_043779775.1 Cyclobacteriaceae bacterium | reverse complement strand
CCTGGCATTGCAAAAATTTAGTACCTATACATCAACCAACCCTTTGGCACCGCAGTGGGGAAAAGGTATGACGGAAAGGTTGTTGACTAATTGCAAGTAGTGGAAGTATTTGTAGATTAGCCAACCGCTTACTGGATTTGGAGTGAAGGCCTTTCTGAAAGAAAATCTGAGAATGATTGGATGGTTGATCCTGGCAGGGTTTGCCATGACCCTGATTTTTTTTACTGGGCGAAGATTTGATTTGAGAATCTACTTACTGATAGGTTCTTTGACAGCGGCGATATGGGTCTTCCTGTGGATTGGAAATGCCTATGTGAGTCATTGGCTGGACGGGAAAATTTCATGGCACACGGCTGGCACCAAACGTCTTTTGGCTGGTGTTGTTGGCATGATAGGATACACATTGGCCGCAGTGTATTTTCTAGCCTTCTTTTATCGATTCGTTTTCAATTTCGATGTGGGAAGTGGAATCGGTGGCACGCTGCTTTCCACAATCATCATCACCGTTGTTATTTCCATGTTCATGACGGGGCGGTCTTTCCTGGTGCACTGGAAACAGGCAGCCGTCGATGCAGAGGCCTCAAAAAGGGAGACAATTAATGCCCGGTATGAGAGTCTAAAGAGTCAGGTGAATCCACACTTCTTGTTTAACAGTCTGAATGCGCTCACCAGTCTTGTGTATGAAAATCAGGATAAGGCAGCGAAGTTCATCAAGCAACTTTCGGAAGTGTACCGGTACGTACTCGATACACGGGGCAAAGAAGTTGTTCCTCTTCAGGACGAATTGAAATTTTTGAATTCCTACTTGTTTTTACAGCAAATTCGATTTGGCGACAAATTGAAAGTAAATGTCAGGCTCAGCGGAATCAATACAGTGGTAGCGCCACTGGCATTGCAAATGCTCCTGGAGAATGCCATTAAGCACAACGTGATATCGGAGGAAGTGCCCTTACATATTGACATTTATTCTGAAGATTCATTTATTATTGTTGAGAACAGTTTGCAAAAGAAGAACATCCTGGAAGAAGATTCTCATCGTCTGGGACTGGAAAATATAAGGCGGCGTTATGAGTTTTTGAGCAAAGTGAGGGTCGAGGTAACAAATAGTGGAGTAAGTTTTGCCGTGAGATTACCCTTTATCGAACAGGCCACGTGAGAATTTTGATCATAGAAGATGAGCCATTGGCCGCCCAGCTGCTGGAGAGCCTTGTCTATCAATTAGAACCATCGGCCGTCGTTGTAGGCAAGCTTGATTCCATTAAGGGCTCGATTGAATGGTTAAAGGAGAATCCGACGGTTGATCTTATTTTTATGGATATCCAATTGGCGGACGGACTCAGTTTTGAAATATTCGACAAGGTTGAAGTAAAATCACCGGTGGTATTCACAACCGCTTACAATGAGTATGCGCTCAGGGCCTTCAAGGTTAATAGTATTGATTATATACTTAAGCCCGTGGACAAAGATGAGCTTAACGGAGCCTTTAAAAAGTATGAAAAGCTTACCGGACATTCGATGCCGCAGGAAAAGATGTTGGAAAGCATCGGTTATGCCATGCAAATGCTTACAAAGAAGTATAAGGAAAGGTTTGTCATAAAAGTGGGGGAGCATTTGAAATCCATTGAGATCAAGGAAATTTTGTTTTTTTACAGCCTTGAGAAGGCCACATTTGCTCAAACGACAGACGGGCGCAAACACATTATTGATTTTACCTTAGATCAAGTTGAGGGGCTGGTAAATCCAAAGCGGTTTTTCAAAATCAACAGAAAGTACCTGGTAGCCCTGGAAGCCATTCAGGACATGATAACCTATACCAATTCCCGGTTGAGGCTGGTGCTGCGATCATCTGATGACAATGATGTGATCGTAGCGCGTGAGCGGGTTCTGGAATTTAAAAATTGGCTGGACCAATAACGGTCATGGTTCGGTTTGGGTTTTTGTTTTGTACAGTTACCAACTAACTTTATGTACTGCACCCTATTCACAAAATCATGAACTGCATCAATTGTGGAAAAGAAGCCAATGAGAAATTTTGCGCTCATTGCGGCCATCCTACCAGGATAAAAAGAATCACCTTTAAAGATGTATGGGCTGACTTCTGGATGAGTGCATTCGGATTTGATGGAATGCTTGCCCGCACATTGAAGGATCTTACCATCCGGCCGGGGCATGCTGCCAGGCAATATATTAATGGAAACCGGAAGAAGTACTACGGTCCAGTAGGGTACTTTTTATTGATGATTACCCTTTT
>JAYWDP010000165.1:0-6695 GCA_043779775.1 Cyclobacteriaceae bacterium | reverse complement strand
ATGATGAAGGAAAAGCCTGACGTACTATTTTTACCGGAGACCTCTTGGAGTTAAATTAGGCAACGTCCATTGGAGCCCCGTGCAGTATGTGTACAAACAATGGGCGGGACTCTATCAGGAAGGTAGCCAGTATTTGTATGTGAACCGGGGTTTTGGGTATATCGGTTATCCCGGGCGCGTGGGCATGCCTCCGGAACTAACTATTTTTGAATTGAAGAGAGCTTGATACCAATGGGTAAATCTAGGGGGCCCCTCGCCTAATGCTGCCAAGCAAAAATCTCCCGACGATCAGTGGAAATGCAACGCCACTACGAAGACGCATTCTGTTCCATAGCCTTTTCTCGTCTGCGCTTTTCGTCTATCGAGAATTTGCCAGCACCGAAAATCATAAATACGATTAGCCCGATAAGGACAAGGATAGAGACTTCTAACTCCATTTTGCTGCCGGCCGATGAAAATTCTTTAGCGTTAACTAAAACAACCGCACCCATAAGGAGTGGCAGTTGAAGTAAACACATAATACGTGTCAGCAATCCAAAGGCAATGAGCGGGCCGCCCAATATGTGGGCAAAAATGACATAGTGAGCCAACGCAACGGCCGTGTACCTCATGTTAACACCCACAATGGTCGTTTCTAATGAATCAAGGTTCATAGCAAAGACTGCGCCTTTGTAGGTAATAAATATTCCGAGCGCAATCCGAAAGATATCCAGCCAGCCAGGGCGATGCGAATTTCCCCAACCTTCGATTTTTGTGACAACACTCATGATGAAGCGGGTTTAAATTGATTCTTACAAAGTTTACGAAATCTATCTCTAATAGGCAACTCTGGGCAGGTTAAGGTCTTAAGTCTAATGTTCAAGATTCAAGGGTTGGGCTTCTGAGGGGTTTCGGATTTCACATTTCAAGTTTCAGATTGGGCTCGAACTTCCAGCTTCTAACCTCAAATCTGGTCTAAGGTTCAAAGTCCAAAGTTCGTGTTTCAAATTTTAGATTTGGGATGAAACAGCAGCGAGTTATCTTTGGGAAAACCAATTCTTATGTGGAAAGGCGTATTTCCTGCACTCACGACTAAGTTCAACGTTGACGACTCCCTGGACTTTATATTGTTTGAAAAGAATCTCATGGCTCAGTTGGATGCCGGGGTTGCAGGTATAATTCTGGGTGGGACACTCGGTGAGTCGAGTGTGTTGAGTACTGAAGAAAAGAATGACCTTATAGAATTTACCGTCGGGAGAATAGCTGGTAAAGTCCCTGTCGTGATGAACATAGCGGAAGGCAGTACGCGGGAGGCAGTACGATTAGCGATGCAGGCGGAGAAGCTTGGAGCGAAGGGGCTTATGATGCTGCCCCCGATGCGATATAAATCTGACCACCGCGAAACAGTAACTTTTTTCAAGACCGTAGCCAGTTCTGTACCTCTTCCCATCATGATTTATAACAACCCAATTGATTACAAGGTGGAGGTTACACTTGACATGTTTGCTGAGTTAGCAGAAGTGCCGACGATTCAGGCCATTAAAGAATCCACAAGAGACGTTACCAATGTGACGCGCATTATAAATCGCTTTGGAGATCGTTTTAAAATCCTGTGCGGGGTGGATACGCTGGCTATGGAAGAATTGCTGATGGGGGCTGATGGGTGGGTGGCAGGATTAGTTTGCGCATTTCCACGCGAGACTGTTGCCATTTATAAGTTAATTCGGGCAGGGAGAATTCAAGAGGCTTTGAAAATCAATCGGTGGTTTCTTCCATTGTGTGAATTGGATATTCATACCAAGCTGGTACAGTACATTAAATTGGCGGAAGCTGAAGTAGGCCTTGGCTCCGAAAGAGTCAGACCTCCTCGGCTGACATTGACGGCACATGAGCGGGAGAGAATTTCAAAAATCATCAGACAGGCAATTGCCATAAGGCCGGAACTCCCGGATTACAAAAACATATGATTTAATAAACAAACAAAAATGTCATTTAAAGAAATTACACTACCTGAAATTGATCAAGTGATGATGGCCTCTCAGGAGGCATTCCTTGCCTATCGCAAAATCAATGGAGCCGCTAAGGCAGCATTCCTTGAAGCCATCGCCTCGGAGATTGAAATGATCGGGGACGGGCTAATTCATAAGGCCATGCAGGAAACGAATTTGCCTGAAGCAAGACTGCAGGGTGAACGTGGCCGCACTTGCAACCAGCTTCGTCAGTTTGCTGCGTTGGTGAAGGAAGGCTCTTGGGTGGAGGCCAGAATTGACACGGCTATTCCAGACCGGGCGCCATTACCCAAACCTGACCTTCGAAAAATGCAAGTGCCGCTGGGTCCTGTGGTAGTTTTTGGTGCCAGTAATTTTCCATTTGCTTATTCTACTGCGGGAGTTGATACGGTATCTGCACTGGCCGCCGGTTGTCCGGTGATACTTAAAGGACATCCTGCCCATGCCGAAACTTCTGAATTAGTAGCGGGAGCTATTGCCAGGGCCATGACCAAAACCGGTATGCCAATAAATACTTTTCTACATGTTCAAGGGGCTTCATTTGAGGTAGGCAAGGCATTGGTGCAACACCCCGTTACAAAGGCAGTGGGATTCACAGGATCATTTTCCGGAGGCAAAGCATTGTATGATTACGCCTGTCAACGGCCGGATCCCATTCCGGTATTTTCCGAAATGGGCAGTATCAACCCCGTCTTTATATTACCGGGAGCTCTTAAGGTGCGGGGCGAAAAGGTGGCCGAACAGTATGCTGCATCCATAACACAGAGCGTCGGACAGTTTTGCACAAATCCTGGACTGATGTTGGGACTTCAAAGCAATGAGCTAGATGAATTTACGCTACAGCTCGCTGAAAAGATGAAAAAAATTGCGCCCGGTACTATGCTCCATCCTGGGATTGCTGTCAATTATAATAAGAACCGTGCAAAAGCATTGGCACAAAAGGGTGTTAGCCTGGCCGCTGAGTCGGCGGACGCGGCAAAAGCGAACCAGGGGGTCCCGACACTGGCTTCCGTCAACGCGTCGGAATTCCTGAGCAACCCAACGCTTTTTGAGGAAGTGTTCGGCCCTTATTCCCTGCTGGTAAAAGCAACCACCATGGAAGAGTTGAAAGCTGCTGTACGAAGGATTCCGGGTCAACTAACGGCAACGATCATCGGCGAGGAAGATGAACTCCTTGAGCAAACGGACTTTATTCAACTGGTTATGGAGAAAGCGGGGAGGGTAATCATTAATGGTGTTCCTACGGGTGTAGAAGTATGTCCTTCCATGCACCATGGAGGTCCTTTCCCGGCTACGACCGATTCACGGTTCACCTCAGTAGGTATTGATGCGATCAAGCGATTTGTCCGGCCTGTTTCCTTCCAGAATTTTCCGGATGCACTACTTCCGGCAGAGTTGAAACAGAGTAATCCGTTAGGAATTTGGAGATTGTTTAATAATGAACTTGTTAGAAAATAGTATATCGAATTTCATGAACTATAGCCTAGAAATACAATCGACCCTTGCCTACTGCATTCTGCTTACTGCCTACTTTCCGCTATGGAAATGAGTTTAAATTTTTAACGAATGTCGACAAGTACCTTCGAATGCATCGACGCTCACACCTGTGGTAATCCGGTTCGGCTGGTTGCCAAGGGGGGTCCGTTGTTGCAAGGGAGGAACATGAGCGAGAAGCGACAGCACTTTCTGCGGGATTATGATTGGATTCGAAAGGGATTAATGTTTGAGCCCCGCGGACATGACATGATGAGCGGCAGTATTCTGTATCCCCCTGCGGACCCTGCCAATGACCTCGGCGTTCTTTTTATTGAAACCAGTGGCTGCCTCCCAATGTGTGGTCATGGTACGATAGGCACTGTAACCATCGCTATTGAACATGGACTTGTTACACCCAATCGACCTGGATTTTTGAATCTTGAAGTGCCCGCTGGCCTCGTGAAAGTAGAGTACAAGCAGGAAGGAAAGAAAGTTAAATCAGTCAAGTTTCGAAACGTAAAATCGTACCTGGCTGCCGAAAATATTACGGCAAGATGTCCTGACCTGGGAGATCTGACGATGGATGTTGCTTACGGTGGAAATTTTTATGCCATCATCGACGTACAAAATAATTTTCCAGGCCTCGAACATTTCACAGCAGGTCAGTTAATTGGCTGGGCACGTGAACTTCGCAAGGACATCAACAAAAAATATAAATTTATCCATCCGGAGGATCCGACCATTCAAGGTTGCAGCCACATACTCTGGACCGGTAAGACTCTGGACCCTTTATCCACCGCGCGCAATGCAGTCTTCTACGGAAATCAAGCCATTGACCGATCACCTTGTGGTACAGGGACTTCCGCAAGGCTGGCACAATGGTTTGCCAAAGGCAAAATAAAACCCGGTGAAGATTTCATCCATGAAAGTATCATCGGTTCAAAATTTGTCGGAAGAATTGAGGAAGTAACGGAACTAGGTGGAAATCCGGCGATTATTCCGAGCGTCGAGGGTTGGGCAAAAGTCTACGGTTTGAATACGATTACGATTGATCCTGAAGATGACCCCTATGCTTATGGGTTTCAAGTGATTTGAAAGTGTTTCGAGCTCCGGGTTCTGAGTTCAAGGTTCAAAGTTCAATGTACAAAGATGAATGGGTGGATTATAGAAGCTAAAAGCCAATGGCTGGTTGTAGTTAAGATAAATTCAATTATAAATGGGGCACGTTGGAATTATCGGGGGTGGTATTATAGGTTTGAGTTCTGCCTATTATTTGAATAAGGCCGGCTTTCAGGTTACCGTCTTTGATCAGGGTGATTTGAAAGACGGATGCTCCTTTGGTAATGCGGGCATGGTGGTACCCAGTCATGTCATACCGTTGGCGTCGCCGGGAATGATTTCCAGGGGGATACGTTGGATGTTTAATTCCTCCAGTCCTTTTTATGTACGACCCCGCTTCTCTGGTGAATTGATTCGATGGGGTTATCAGTTTTACAAACACACAACCAAAGAGAATGTTGAGCGGTCGATTCCTGCATTAAAGGAGATCAGTTTATTTAGCAAAGCCATATATCAGGAGTGGTCCAAAGTACTTCCTTTTGATTTTGGTTATCAGGAGAGAGGGTTGATGATGTTATTTCAGAAAGAGGAGACTGAAAGAGAGGAGATGGAGGCTGTTCATCAACTTCATAAGGCGGGGGTGGAGGCGCACTTTTTGACCCTTTCAGAAATTCAAAAAATGGAGCCTGATGTTCGTGTGAGTGCTCGTGGAGGTGTGTATTATCCCGGGGACGCTCATCTCGTGCCACAAAAATTGATGGAGAATCTGATTTCGTATTTGAAAGGAAAAGGAGTCATGTTTAAATCAGGGACTGTCATTACGGGATTTCAAAAATCTGTAAATTCTGTCCAAGGCTTAAAAACAAACCAGGGAGATTTTGAAATTGATGAACTGGTAGTGGCTACGGGTTCATGGTCAGGGACTATTCTTTTCATGCTTGGAATTTCATTACCCATGCAGGCTGGGAAGGGCTACAGTTTTACCATTCCGGAGGTTGAAAAAAATATTCGCATTCCTTCCATTTTTTTAGAGGCACGTGTTTCCGTTACGCCCTTGGGAAGTGCTTTGCGGTTCGGAGGCACGATGGAAATTTCAGGGGTCAATCACAACATTAACATGCGCAGGGTGAATGGAATTGTTAATGCTATCCCAAATTATTATCCTGATATGAAAGTAGCAATGCCTGCGGTTGAAAATGTTTGGCACGGTTTACGACCTTGTTCACCGGATGGTTTGCCTTATATCGGACGGGCGCGAAAATTTAAAAATGTGATCATTGCTACAGGTCATGCAATGATGGGACTGAGCCTTGGGCCGGGTACCGGCAAGCTGGTGGCGGAGCTGATGAAGAAAGAACAAACAAGCATCCCTATCCTAACCTTTAATCCGGAGCGATTTGGGTAGGAGAAATAAAAAATGTCCCGCTTGTAGGCGGGACATTAGAGTATTCGCTTTCTAATGAAGTCTTATCTTATTAGTCTTCGCGATTGAAACCGCCTCTGCGGAAACCACCACCGCCGCCGCCATTGCTGCGATAGTTGTTAGGTCTCTCTTCACGAGGACGTGCCTCATTCACAACGAGACTCTTGCCCTGAAAGTCGGCGCCATTCAGACTGGTGATAGCCTGGCGAGCAGAACCGTCATCGGCCATCTCTACGAAACCGAATCCACGGCTGCGCTGAGTGACTTTGTCCATAATGATCTTTGCAGAAGTTACTTCCCCATACGCTGCAAAGTGCTGTTTCAGTTGGTCTTCGGTGGCCTTCCAAGGAATGTTGGCTACATAAATGTTCATGTGTACTACTGTTGAAATTAGTTAATAATTAAAATTTGTTAATGCAATAATCTCAACTCAACTGAAGTACTTAGAGAACTATGTGCCTACAGGGCCGAGTATTAATTAACCGCGCAAATATAATAATATTTTAATAATCAAAATGAATGGCCCTGGCGAGTAGTCCGCTTTGAGGCTATACGACCGGTAAAGAGTAGACAAAATAGGCCTTTTTGCCTCCTTTTGCCCTTAATTGGTCCTTTTTTGACTTGTGGCGGATGACCGTCTTTTTCGAGTATAAATCTGGTTCAGTAGCCCTTTTATTCAGGATTTATACTCTGGATGTTCATCGATAAACTTCTTCAGACTTTTTCGGGCTCCGGATCGGATTTTTGAT
>JAYWDP010000164.1:0-2255 GCA_043779775.1 Cyclobacteriaceae bacterium | reverse complement strand
GTTCGCTCAGGTAATATTGATCTGCCAACAGAGTATGCCACATTTGGAGATGGGGGAACCAATGCTTCTCTGCCAACCAACTCACTTATTAAAAGCTTTCTCGCCACGAACCCGACGGGTGGAAACATCAATGGAACCGGCGCTACGTCAGCGGGAAAATTTCTTATAAATTTTGGTCTGCCCATGGGTGAGAATGGTCAATTTTATGGCAACGGTGCCTTCGTAACTAAGAAAGTCATCAGTAACGCCAACTATCGTACGCCGTATTGGAAGTTGGACTACGGGTTACTCCATGCTACGGATCCATCCAAGCCGAATTACACAGGCGACAATACGCTCAACGCCAACGGCGACCAGCTTTACAAAGGATATGTTGGTTATATGCCGACTTTTGAGGGTGATCTTACCGACTATAACGCAACCATTGGGGCAAAAAATGAAACGAATGGCTGGCGGCATGATGCCAGTTTTACCGTCGGCGGTAACCAGCAGCTTTATACCGTTAATAATACAGTGAATCATTCCCTGGGTGCTAAAGGCCCCACTTCCTACAAGCCGGGCGGTTACAATTTCAGGCATATGGTTTTTAATTTTGACTTGACCAAGGCAGTGACCAATAACTTTAATATTGGGTTTGGCGCTGAGGCGCGCAATGAAACCTACACGATTATTGCCGGTGATACAGCTTCTTATTCGGGTGGTGGCTCCAACTCATTTCCCGGTATACGCGCTGAGAATGCACGCTCCAACAGTCGCTTCAATATTGGTGCGTATGTTGATGCCACCTGGGACATTACCGAAAATTTCCTGATACAGGGGACTTATCGTGCAGAGCGTTACAGTGACTTTGGCAATGCCAATGTTTGGAAAGCCTCGACTCGCTACAAACTAATGGATGACAAACTGGTGTTGCGCGCTTCCGCTTCCACAGGTTTCCGTGCCCCGACCCTTCATCAAATTTATGCGCAATCTACCCAGGCATCTTTTGCCGGCGGTACTATTGTGCTGTCCGGTCTTTTCAACAACAATAGCAAGGAGGCCTTTGCCCTCGGTATCCCCAAACTGACAGCTGAAAAATCTGATAACTACACATTTGGAATTGGTTTGAACCCTTCTCGAAACCTTAGCTTGACGGTAGATTATTACAACATTACCATCAGTGACAGGATCGTGTATAGTTCTTCTATAACAACAAGCAGTGCTTCCAGCACTCTCGGACAAATACTTGCCGCAGGAAACCTGACCAGTGTTCAATTCTTCATCAATGGTATTAAAACAAAAACAGAGGGATTGGATGTCGTGGCCAATTATAAAGGGATTGGCCTCGGACGTGGAAAATTGGGCGTCAATCTGGCTGGTAACTGGAATATTTTAAACAAGGTGGTTCCCAAGTCGGATGGTTCCCTCGCCAACGACCCGCCAGTCATCAAGTCAGCGGGCGCTACGATCCTTAACAATCAAGTGATTTCCCTTTTGCAGGAGGGGCGTCCTCAATACAAAGCGATTTTGGGTTTAGATTATAGCATCAATAAATTCAATGTCGTGTTAAATGGAACGCTCTTTGGGCCTACCTCTTTTCAGGACCTTGACAACGGATCGAGCTACACCTATATCGCTTCAAACACCGGGCTTAATCTTTCCGGCATTTCAAACCCGGATGGAAACGTCATGAACGATATCAAGCAGAAGTTTTCGCCGGCGCTGGTTACAGACTTGAATGTAGGCTATGCATTTAGCAAGTCCCTCTCGGCATCTTTTACCGTGAATAACCTGTTTAATGTTTTACCGTCCTGGCAATTGGAGGCCTTACCCGGAAATACCAATGGTCAGAAGCTCCTGAATGATCCGGCTTCCAAGAGTTTGCTGGAAGGATTCCTGAGTTTCAGTGGCCGATATCGCATATTGGGATACAACGGATCTCAATTCAGCCAATTGGGTACGACCTTCATGGGCCAATTGACTTTTAAATTCTGATACGGTTGCCATGTAAAAAAAGTACCCAGAAAGGGTACTTTTTTTATTTGAGGCCTGTGCCTCTTAGTCCCTATTGTGGAAGCTTGGCATCCGTTACCATGTTAAATTTTTAGAAATTCAGAATTAAAACAGAATCCTTAAGTTCTTTTGAAAGAATGAATCTCAAAGCTCAAATCTTGTAAAGGCATCGGTGATGATGCTTGTCTTATACCATGAGTTCTTAATTCGATTTTAATAGCATAATAATTATTACTCATGGCGGAGGACTGGGATTAACCAAG
>JAYWDP010000163.1:0-2256 GCA_043779775.1 Cyclobacteriaceae bacterium | reverse complement strand
CGGAAAGAATAATCCCATCGTCCTCCACCACATTGCGCTTAATCAGATTTCCCGAAGGCTCACAGACAAAAGCATTTCCGTAGAATTCTTTAGGTAAGGCTGTACCCCGGTACACCAACGGAGAGCAGGCAGCTGTGAACTCCAGCAGCCTGCCTTTTTCATCCAAGGTTCCGGGTATGTATCCACGGTTGACGGCAGGGTTGGGGCGGATGGGATAAACTCTTCTATCAATGGTAAGTCCGTGATCAATTCCGGTGGTGGGTGTGTGGTTCTTATTTCTAGAAAGGTAATTGGGAGGAACCAGATCGGCATGAAGTTGAGACCAGTTATAATTGTAATAGAGTCGACCTTCATCATCGTGACTGATGCCCCACTGTCCGCGAAACTCTGTGCTGTCCCGTTTCCACGTTCCATTAATTAAACGATAACGAAAACGGGATTTCGCGTTGTAATACCAATTGTCCACACCACGCCAAAGTCCATTGCCGGAGTGTTCAGGCATGGGACTGCCGGCATACGCTGAGTCAATTAATGTTTTATTGTCGGCATGAAGATCACCATCCAGATCCTGGGTCAGCCACAGGGCTTCGTTTTCTGCAATCAAAGCCCCGCCTGAAACGATCGCCAGGGCCCGTGGCATGATAAGACTGTCTATATATATAGTGCTGACATCCATTTGCCCGTCACCATCGGTGTCCTCCAGCACTGAAACGCGGCCAACGGGTTCTTTCTCATGGGTGCCGTCGATGTCAGACATAAAGCCCCGCATTTCCACTACCCATAGGCGGCCGTCTTCATCGAAGTCGATAACTACCGGGTCCTGCACCATAGGTTCCGAGGCAACAAGCTGGATCTTTAAGCCTGGTTCTACCTCAAAGGTTGTTAACTCCTCTTCCGGAGATTTAGCAGGAGAAGGCCCCTCATCAGATTTATTTTCAAGGTTACCAGAGCAGCTTACCAGGCTTATGATTAATGCCCAACCAGCGGTTATTAAAAAAAAATTTAAACCTGACTCCTGAATTAAATTGGTCCATGAACGAAGTAACTTTTTCGCCAAGGACTTCATCAAAGTTTGTTAAGATCAGGATGTACCCAGGGTTGACGATACGGACGTTGGAGCAATCCATTGGCTTCTGCATCTCCAATAATCTGCCGTTTCATTGGATCGTACACAATCTCCCGTCCGGTTTTCATTGATAAGTTCGCCAGTATGCAACAAGCCGTGGAAATATGTCCTTCCTCAATATCGGCCACTGGCCTGCTATTATTTTCGATAGCCCCGAGGAAGTTGATCATGTGCAAACGTGTGGCAGGGGCTGCGTTTAGTTCAATGCGTTCCTCGGTGAGGTCTTCAGGGTATTTTTCCTTTTCATAGACAACATCCATGTGGATTTTTTGGCCTTCTCCCACGGGAATAAAATCCCATCGCATGGTGCTGGCGATCAGTGTTCCCTTTTCACCAAAGAGAGTGAATGACCAGGGATAGTCGGGGTTGGGAGGTGTACCCCAGGTGCGGTGTTGCCATACACAATTGAGTTCGTCATATTTAAAAATGGCCGATTGTGTGTCTGAAATATTGGACTTGCCAGTTTTCTGAACATAAATTCCTCCTGCGGATTCTATCGATTTGGGCCAACCCAATTTTAACATCCACCGCACAGTATCAAACATATGTACGCACATGTCGCCTGTAATCCCATTGCCGTATTCCATAAAAGTCCGCCACCATCTTAAATGTGGCAGGCCGTCATAAGGCCTTAGGGGTGCAGGCCCGGTCCACATGTCATAGTCGAGGAAATCAGGAACGGGTTCAACCGGTGGGTTGCCATTGTTGCGCATATGCAAATAACAACACATCTCTACGTGTGAAATTTTGCCTAAAAGCCCGGCATCAACAATATTTTTTTTGGCGTCAATTAAATGAGGAGTACTTTTTCGTTGTGTACCCACTTGCACTACACGATTATACTTACGGGCAGCGGCAACCATCGCTTCTCCTTCCATCACGTCCACGCTGATGGGCTTTTGAACGTAAACATGGGCACCGGCCTTGACCGCATCAATCATTTGAAGAGCATGCCAATGATCAGGCGTTCCAATCAATACGATGTCCAGTTTATTTTCGGATAGCATTTTCCGGTAATCGCCATACAGTTTGGGGGTCTTTCCGGATTTTTGACGCTGACTTACCAGTTTGGCAGCACCACTCAACACATTCTTGTCAACATCACATAGGGCAACTACCTCCGTAGGAAC
>JAYWDP010000162.1:0-6704 GCA_043779775.1 Cyclobacteriaceae bacterium | reverse complement strand
AACTGGAAACAGACCTTGGTTTTTCACTCATCCAATCAATGGATGAAGTGCAGATGAAAACAGCGCTGTTCTCAACGACCGCCTTGCCTGAAATAGTCTCTGGAAATGATCGCAAAGCAAAAAACCTGACACCCGAAGGAATTCGTTTTTCAACGCTCAATGAAAAACAAAAACAAGTATTCTTGCAACTGCTTGACGTCTTTGTAAAGAATTATGAGTTCGGGTTTTCCAAAAAGCTGATGGACAAGATCCAAGCAGCCGGCATGGATAATCTTTCTTTTGCCTGGGCGGGAAGCTTAACACCTGGAGCGGGTCACTACTATAGGATACAAGGCCCTATATTGTTGATTGAATACGACAATACCCAAACAAGTGCCAACCACGTACATACCGCTGTCCGCGATCTCACCAATGATTTTGCAGAAGATATTCTAAGGGAGCATTACAAGAAAGCGCATACCCCGTAAGAAAAAATTAAACGTGCAGCGCCTGTGGTATTCATTTCTTCGTGTTTACGTCAGGATTGGCCTTCATATTTATTTCAGAAAAATTTCCATTCACGGACTACAGAATATTCCCGAAGGTCCGGTAATTTTTGCAGCCAATCACCAGAATTCATTTATGGATGCCTTGCTGATTGTATGCTTCAATACTCACATCACTCATTTTTTAACCCGTGCAGATATCTTCAGAAGACCTTTTTTTAACTGGTTGCTGTCCACCCTGAACATGATTCCCGTCTATCGCATCCGCGATGGCTGGCAGTTGCTTGCCGAAAACCAAAAAACTTTTGAGGCCTGTAATCAGGTCTTCCTGAAAAATGAAACAGTCGTCATCTTCCCGGAAGGTAATCACGATGCCAGGAGAAGATTGCGACCACTCAGCAAGGGCTTCACAAAGGTCGCGTTTGAATCGCTTCTGAAGAATCCTGACCTTAAAATTTCCATTGTCCCTGTAGGGCTCAACTACACCGATCATCAGGCTTACGGCGGAAGCGTAAGCATCATCTTCGGTGAATCCATTCTGGCAAACGATTATTTCAACAATCCGTCTCAAAATGGTTCCCCCCGGTTGCGCAATGAATTGGAAGCGCGAATGAAACGCATCATCACCCATGTAGAAGACGCCGATCGATATCCTGAAATCATACGCAAGCTTGAATTTAACAATCCCGATTATCTGGATCCCTTTGAAACAAACAAAATGATCGCAGCTATTGAAAAGGGCGACGTCGCAACAGCCTCTTCTGCCGCCCGTCAGCCAAAGAAATCGGGAATGGGTAAACTCCTTTACCTTTTATCATGGGTGATAAATTTTATCCCGCTGCTAATATGGATTGTCCTTAAAATCAATATTAAGGATCCTGTGTTTGTTCCATCGCTGAAGTTTGGTGTGGGAATATTTCTGTTCCCAGTATTCTACCTGCTGATGGCTGTAGGATTCTATTGGTCATTAGGTCTGCCTGCTGCGATTGGCTGGCTGGTCCTGGCATTTATTTCCTTGCTTTTTTTAAAACGTCCATAAAGTGTTTAAGTGGGTAGGTGTTTAGGTGTTTTGGTTGGATTCCAGCTCCACCACGCCGCCAAAGTAATAAACATTCGGATTGGCGGGGATGCCCGTAGCCGTACAAGATCTTCCTCCTCGAAACGGACCTAACTCCCGCCAGCGGATGCCACTGTAAAGAGATTGATCGTAGGAAACTGCACTGGGTTGGGCAATAGACGGTGCCTTCTTTTGTGAGACCCCCGAGCCACAAGTCAGGATTACAAGAAGTTTCAGAATATGGTTTTTCATTTCAATGGGTAGAAATAGCCATCAGAATTGCAAATGACCAGTAAGTATGACATAGTTTATTTTTGATTTAGCTAATGCTATGATGTTATAAGTTTAAAATTAATCCTAACCATGACTTAATTATTAATCACAACATCTTTTGTTTCAATCATCAACGCCGGCAGATTTTTATCCTTAAACATCTTGTTGTAGTATCCGATGTCTTTTTGAACGATATCATTCATCTGCTGCTTTGATTTCTGCCATTCCGTTTCCACATCGTGCAGGCGATCACGGACTCCTTGCGTCACGCGGGGGTCATGGGAGTCCAGCGACATCCGAAGCTGGAAGAACTCGGAGTTGAGTTTGTTCTGGAAATTGATGATATCCTGACCATTCTTCGAGCGTATTTCAATCAGATTCGATTCCCATCGGTCAAGTTTCTTCACAAGCTCCTTGCCCTTATCCACAACGTCTTTTACCTCCGGATTGCTTTTCATTACCTCATTGTAGGTTTCAACCTGCTTCTTCACTTTGCGCATGTTGTTGATGGATTTATTCAGTTCCCCAAGATTGCTTTCGACTTCATTCAGGACATCCTGCTGTGCAATCCAATCGGCGGAGGTGACTTTAAGATTTGGATCTGCCAATATTTCAAATTCGGTTTCGGAGGTTTCTCCCCGGGCGGTTACACGAGCCTTGTATTTTCCAGGTGCTACGCGATGACCGCGATAATCGCCGTAGATAAACACCCCCGGTACATCTGTTAGAGTTTCTCCACGAAAGTCCCAGGCAAAGCGATTGACTCCGGCTTCCGCTGGAATGACAACGGGTGCCGGCCGACCTCCCGGAGTTGGTTTGAAGCTCTCATCCTTTTTGCTCGATAATTTCCGGATGGATTTACCTGTCAGGTCCAGGATGTCCAAGGAAACTTTGTTCGTGTCTCCTTTTTCTTTCAGATAATAATCAAAGAGCACGCCTTCCGATGGATTCTGCCCAATGCCCGGAATCTCCGGTAAACTTGCCGGCGGACCGCTGAGGCGATACGTTGGCTTTGGCTGGTATAATTTCACAGTTGCATTTCCAAACTCGCCTAAGGACTGTTGAATGGCGCCAAGGTCATCGAGAATCCAAAAAGCACGTCCGGCAGTAGCCGCTACCAGATCATTGTTTTTGATAATTAAATCAGTGACCGGAACGACCGGAAGGTTCAGTTGTAATTTTCTAAAGTTTGTGCCTCCGTCAAACGAAACATAGAATCCGCTTTCTGCGCCGGCATAGAGCAGATTTTTTATCTTTTTATCCTCACGAATAACTTTTATAAAGTCATCTTTTTCAACGCCCGCCCCGATCTTTGTCCAGGTCTTGCCATAGTCGGTTGATTTATAAGTCATGTTAGAGAAGTCATTAAACTTATATCGCGACGCGGAAATATAAACTGTGGATTTGTCATGGGGAGAAACTTCAATGGAATGGATAAGACATTCAGGCAAACCGGCAGGGGTAATGTTCTGCCAGGATTTTCCTTCATCTTTTGTGATCTGAACCAGCCCGCAATCACTGCCCGTGTAAATCACACCTTTCTCATGCTGTGACTCGATCACATAGTAAATTGTATTATAATTTTCACCACCAGCTCCTTCATTCGTATACGGGCCTCCGGTGATATCCTGCTTCGTGGTATCATTGCGTGTGAGGTCCGGACTGATTACCTGCCAGCTCATCCCACCATTGGTGGATTTGAAGAGTACGTTGCCGCCGTGGTACATGGTCTTGCCGTCATGCGGTGAATTGATAAACGGTGCATTCCAATTGAAGCGGTACTTCATTTTTTTCGGAGTCCACGCCAGGTTGGTGGATGGATACTCCATGATGTCCTTCGTTTCACCGGTCTTGATATCGAGAACGTTGATGATGCCCTGATAACATCCGCCATAGAAATACCGTGGGTCATCCGGATCATCGAAAGCGATGTATGCGCTTTCACATCCCGGGCCATTCATCCAGTCTTTGTCCGTAATCCCCACCTGGCTGTTGCGGCTTTTGATCATGACGGAAGAATTGTCCTGCTGCCCGCCGTAAACCCAAAAAGGAAAGCGGTTGTCGACATTCACACGATAAAATTGTGCCGTGGCCTGATTCCCAAGGGTAGACCAGGACTTGCCGGTGTTAAAGCTGATTTGACCTCCACCATCGTCGGCCAATGAAACATTGACATTTGATTTGGGATTGATCCACAAATCATGGGTATCGCCATGTGCGATCTGTACGTTTTGAAAAGTCTTCCCGCCATCAATGGAGCGCATCATCGGAGCATTGAGAACATACACCCAATCCTCATTCAACGGATCGGCATATACTTCCATGTAGTACCACGAACGTGATGTGATGGTCTGATCACTCGTGATCAGATTCCATTTCTTTCCTCCGTCATCTGATCGGTAAAGTCCGGCTTTTGATTTCTCAGCTTCGACGATGGCATAAATACGGTTTGGGTTTACTCTCGAAACCGAGATACCCATTTTACCTACTTCCTTAGGAAGACCTTCGACAATTTTATTCCAGGTTTCACCTCCGTCTGTTGATTTCCACAGCCCGCAACCGGCGCCGCCACTTTCAACTTTCCATGGATAGCGTCTGTGTTGCCAGGTAGCAGCATATAATATCCGAGGATTAGTCATGTCCATGCACAATGAAGAAATACCCGTGTTGTCATCGACAAACAAAGTCCTCTTCCAGGTCGTACCCCCATCGATTGATTTGTAAACGCCTCGCTCCCCGCCAGGCCCATGCACAGGACCTTGCGCAGCCACGAACACGATGTCGGGATTGCTGGGATGTATGGCGATGTCGGAAATGTGTCGTGATTTTTCCAATCCTATATTTTTCCAGGTCTTTCCGCCATCGGTAGATTTATAAACGCCATCGCCGTAAGAAGTCATGACACCGCGTACTGCATGCTCGCCGGTTCCTACATAAATAACATTCGGGTCTGACTCACATACAGAGATTTCACCGATTGATCCTACTTTAAAAAATCCGTCAGAAATATTTTTCCAGGTGATGCCGGCATCTTCCGTCTTGGCAACGCCGCCGCCAGTATATCCGACGTAATACAAATTGTCATTGCCCACCACACCGGTAATGGTGTTGGCTCGCCCGCCCCGGAAGGGGCCAATGTTCCGCCATTTCAGGCCTTTGAATTTATCAGCATCAAGGCTTGATGGAGAGTTGGCGGCATCAGATTTTGGTTTTGTCTTTTGCGCCTGCAGGTTTACGGTCAACGACAGAAGCCCGCCGAGGATGAGTATGAATGCTTTCTTCATAGGGATTAGGTAAAGTGAGGTGAATATCCCGCTATTAAAGCAAAAAGCAAGCAAAATTACTTCATCGGGAAGGGATTTTGATCAAGCTTGTCTATCGGTTTTTCAATTCCTTCATCGCTTTCGCGAAATCGTCTTTCAGTTTTCTGCCTGCCACATGGTGCTGGTTCTTTACAACCCAGGCACCGTTGACTAAGGTCCCCAGATTTTTGCTCGAGTCTGCCGTAAACACCAGGGTCGACAGGAGATTCCTGTCAGAAGTGGACGCCAACAAGTGGGATTGGGCATTGTACACGATGGCATCCATTGGCTGACCCAGCGCAAAGTGATCTTTCAAGTTTAAACCCAAGGCCTTCCTTCCTGATGCGATTGCCTCATTGACCATGTATCTGGCCGCATCGACTGGAAAGGTGTTGCGTTGATTGGTCAACAGTCGCTGCCGGTAATCAATCATCCGGAATTCTTCCAGGGGATTTAATCCGATGTGACTATCCGTGCCGATCGTCCAATGTCCGCCAAGTTTTGCATACTCTTTCATCCTGAAAAATCCATCTCCAAGGTTCCCTTCCGTAGAAGGACACAATACCACCGTGGCTTTCGAGTGTGCCAGGCCTTTTAATTCGTAGTCATCCAGGTGAGTAGCGTGAACAAGATTAAATTGTTCATTCATTGCGAAATTTTCCAGCATCCATTGCATGGGTCGCTTGCCGCAATAGGCCATGCAATCGTCAACCTCCTTTTTCTGCTCTGATACATGGAGATGAAAGGGAAGGTCTTTAGGTCCTTGTTCAAATGTTTTAATAACATCTTTTAATTCCACAGCACGCAATGAGTGAACGCAAAATCCCAGCCGCGCGTCCTTGTAATTTTGAATGGACAATTTCGATGTTTCTAAAAGTTTGAAATAATCATCCACTGTTTTGGAAAGGAATCTCTGCTGACGGGCCTGCGGATCTTGTCCGAAGCCGCCTTTCTGATAGAATACTGGAACCAGGGTAATTTTTATTCCGGCGGTTTTTGCAGCTGCCACCATCCGCTCACCCATCTCAGAAAGGTTCGCATAGGATTTGCCGTCTTTGTCATGGTGCAAATAATGAAACTCTGCTACGTGAGTGTAGCCATGACGTACCATCTCCGCATAGACCATGGCAGCAACTGCTTCGGCTTGCTCCGGACCCAAGGTCAGAGCACACTTATACATTTCCTCCCGCCACGTCCAGAAATCATCTTGCGCGTTGTTTGTATGATTCTCCGCCAATCCCACTATGGCATACTGAAAAGCATGGGAGTGAGCATTTTGAAATCCTGGAACGGCGTAACCAGCCACTGCTTCAATGGCAGAACCTTCCGGATGCGGCTCATTGGATATATATTGAATCAGTCCGCATTGATCAACGCCCACATAGGCCGGTGCAAGCCAGCCTTCCCGCTGAAGCAATCCCTTGAAACTTAAATATTTTAACCGGTCGTTCATTTCAATAACTTATTTACAATTGCTCAATCAGTTTCTCAAAAACTTTTTTTAACAATTCCCGCATGGCTTCGGCCCGTTCCGGATTGTATTGCTTCTCTTCATCATCCATATAATTTACTTTCGTCATTTCCAAT
>JAYWDP010000161.1:0-6712 GCA_043779775.1 Cyclobacteriaceae bacterium | reverse complement strand
ATGAAATGATTCAGTCTTCGCTGGTGAAGAATACTGATCAAGTGCAGGGCGCTTGGAGCGAGGGCCGGCAGTCGCTGGAACAATCCATGCAAAAGAATCTGGTAGCGAACTCAGCCAAGGTCGACCGGTTTGTACAAAGTGCATCGACGGCCAATCAGGAGCAGGTGAGGAACTTTGTATCGCAAATGCAAAATGATAACCTCAAATTGATGAAGGAATACATGCAGCTTTCAGCCGCCGGACAAAAGGAATATATCGGAGGCCTGATGGTGGATTTCTCCAAGTATCTGCAGGAGCAACGCAAACAGGACTTGCAGTTGTTCCAGGTGCGAATGAATAACATTGAGGAGAATACGGACCAGCTTAAGCAGGAGACCTCCCAGATATTAACCAGTCTGATCAATCCGGGTAGTACCGCTGGAAACAATACACGTAGAAATTAAAATTTATTTATATGAAAAAGATAATGAAGGGTGTGATGATATGGGGAATGATGATGGCGAGCAGCTTCATGGCACAGTCACAAACCAAAATGGATGAGCAACGCATGGAGCAGGACATTGAAGTGGCAGAAAATATTCTGAGTACCATGATTCGTCAACAACTGGGAAAGCGTAATTTCTTTCCCATGGAAGTGAATGGAAGTTATACCGCCGGATATGGCGTGACCTTTCGGATGCCTCGGTTAGGCGCCTTTACTTTAATGACTGAAAACTTTATTGGACCGAATATGACGAGCTTTTCCTATTCGTTCAACAGTGATTTTAATGAAAAAGAAGAGCGGCAGGCTGAATTTGAGAGAGATAATGCAGTGCGGGGAGAAAAAGCTGCCGTCAAGGCCAGGACGGCGGTGCGGACACCCAAAGGCTATAAAGTAAACCGGGACAGCTTAGCGGCCACAGCGGACCAAATTTTTCTGATGGTAGCAAAAAACTTCCTGGCCGATTATGGTGATGTGATCAGTCAACTGAAGCCGGAAGAGCGGATCACCATTACCAACCGGTCGGAAGATTTCGAGGGCGGCATGTTTCTCCGGTGGCCGGAGGGCGAAGCGCGGCGGGGTCTGATGTCGGCAGAAGTAAAGCGGGAGGACATTAACCAAATGAAGCAGGGAAAGATCACCCGTGACCAGTTTTTAAGCCTCATAAAAATTATTAATACCGAGTCGTCAGGGGAATTGGATCCTGACCTGGAAGTGCTGTCCAGCATGTTCAGCCGCCTGTACCGCGAGGATTTGTCGAAGACGTATTATGTGCAGGGCGAGGTTTCCTATGAGCGGCTGAGGGATTTTGGTGTGATCTATTACATGCGTGTATATTCCAGCAACGAGGAGGATGATCGTTTCTTCCTTCCAACGGTAGGACTCCGTGATGTGTCCCAGCTTGAGCGCGACAAAAAAGTTAAGGAACTGTATCCCAAATTTGAAAGTGATCTTAAAGAAAACCTGGTTGAATATGGACGCACCCTGCGCAGCTTAAAGGATGAGGAACAAGTATTGTTTAAAGTAAAGCTGACCAAATGTGACGGCTGTGGCATTCCGGAAACACTGGAACTGTCAATAAAGAATTCTGTGCTGAAAGATTACGGTTCCGGGAAGGTGAGCAAGGAGGCGGCGTTGGCGAAGGTGAATGTGAAGAAGAGCGGAGAGCAGTAGATAAAGTGGGCAATAGGCAAGACAGCAGTAGGCAGTGTCTAACTAAATTATTGGTGTCGCCCTTCGACTCCGCTCAGGTGACTGTAAGGTCAGGCTCTTTCGAAGGATGTCAGGCTGAGAGTACCATCACTCCGGGGTGATACCTGTTGTTTCAATGACAAGTGAGATTCGTCAAAGGGAACAAATACATTTCCCGCAGATTACCGAAGATCAAAATACACGCAGATTTTCGCAGAATAATGCAATGATTCTCTGCGTTAATCTGCGAGTTCAATCTGCGGGAAACCTTAATTTGAAAAATCATTGTTTTTGATCAATTTTCTAACAAATAATAAAGTTGTCATTGGCAGCGGAGCCGAAGCCTTGGTTATTATTGCAACTTGCCTACAGCCTACCTGCACTATCGTGGCCCGATCCAATAGCATTACGATTTAAATTCCAATGTAATTGAAAGGTGTAATGCCCTTCAATTTTCTCTTAAGATTGTCATCGATCTTTAATCCATCAATAAACTCAGCGATCGATTCTTTCGTGATCTTCTCATTTTTCCGCGTGAGGTCTTTGAGCGCTTCATAGGGATTAGAAAACCCCTCTTTTCTCAAAATGGTTTGAATGGCTTCGGCGACTACTGCCCAATTGTCATCGAGATCTTTATTGATAACATCCAGGTGCAGTTCGAGTTTGGAGATGCCTCTTTCCAGTGAATGAAAAGCAAGGTAGGTGTGTGCCAACGGCATGCCGATGTTTCTCAACACTGTGGAGTCGGTGAGGTCACGCTGCAGACGGGAAATGGGAAGTTTGGAGCTGAGATGTTCAAACAAGGCATTGGCGATGCCGAGGTTGCCTTCAGCATTTTCAAAATCAATGGGATTCACTTTATGTGGCATGGCCGAAGATCCTACTTCGCCGGCCTTTATTTTTTGACCGAAATAATCCATGGCAATATACTGCCACACGTCGCGGCAGTAATCCATGAGGATGGTATTGATCCGCTTGAGGTTATCGAATAAGGCTGCAAGGTTATCGTAGTGTTCGATTTGCGTGGTGGGGTGACTTCTTACCAGCCCTAAGGAGTTGGTTACAAATTTATCTGCAAAGGCAAACCAGGGAATTTCCGGATAGGCTACCTGGTGCGCATTAAAATTTCCGGTAGCACCGCCAAATTTGGCTGAGTGAGGAATTGTCTTCAATAATGTCAATTGATTTTTTATTCGTTCTGAAAAAACAGCCATCTCTTTTCCAAGCCGGGTGGGCGTGGCGGGCTGGCCATGCGTTCTTGCCAGCATGGCAACATCTTTCCATTGCGAGGCTTGTCCGTCCAGCAGAAGCTGCAGGGTATGAAGTCTTGGCAAAAAGATCGTTTCGAGAAATTCTTTCAGCAACAATGGCGTGGCGGTGTTATTGATATCTTGTGATGTGAGTCCGAAGTGAATGAATTCTTTATAAGCCGCCCACCCGTTTTGGTCAAATTTCTCTTTCAGGAAATATTCAATTGCCTTCACGTCATGGTTGATGTTCTTCTCAATGATTTTAATCTTTTCGGCAGAAGCCTCATTAAACTCATTATATAAAGACCGCAGGGTCCCAAATTTTTCTTTGGGAAATGTACTAAGTTGAGCCAGCGGCCATTCGCACAAAGCGATAAAATATTCGACTTCGATGCGTACCCGGTATTTCATCAGGGCAAACTCGGAGAAGTAGGCTGTGAGGGGTGAGGTGGTGGCAAAGTACCGGCCGTCAATAGGTGAGATGGCCGAAAGGGAATTCAGGTGCACAATAGCGTATTAAGACACTAAAATAAATCATTTTTAACACATCACTCAATTTTCCACTCATCAAGAATTACTTAATGGATCCGCCCTCAATGGTTATTTTAGCGGGCTATATGATGTTGTTTTTTCGATTCACACTATTTTTTTTGATGATAGTTTGCAGTTCGACTTCTTTTTCCCAGAAGAAAAGTCAAACGAAAAACCTTCCCGGTAAAAGTATGGGCATCAAGAAGGCAAAAGGTTTGATGGTACTGGATGGTAAGCTGGACGAACAGGACTGGAAGGATGCGGATGTGGCGAAGGATTTTTATCTCAATTACCCGGTCGATACCGCCCTGGCGCCATTTCAGACTGAATCGCGACTGACCTTCGACGACCATGCGCTGTATGTTTCATTTGTCTGCTATGACGACGGCACACCTTACATCGTTCAATCCCTACGCAGGGACTTTGATTTCAATACCAATGACAACATAGGCCTGACCCTAGGACCTTATGATGACGGCCTCAATGGTTTTTATTTTGCGGTGACACCTTTTGGAGTTCAGGGAGAGGGTACTATTGCGGGAGGAGGTACGCAGGACTATAACTATAGTGACACCTGGGATAACAAATGGTATTCAAAGGTAGTCCGATACGAAGACAAATGGGTGGCCGAGCTGGTGATACCCTTCAAGAGTTTCCGGTTTAAGGACCATTTGAAAGAATGGAATATCTCTTTCATTCGTAAAGACCTTAAAAGGAACACCGTGTCCAGCTGGATTGCAACACCCATTCAATTTTTTCCAGCAGCGTTTGCTTATTCTGGCAAATTATTGTGGGATGAATTACCTCAAGCAACAACCAATATTTCTTTTATTCCTTATGTGGCGGGAGGTTCCAGCACGGACAAGACAGCTGTTCCGGAGACGAAACAGAATGATTTGACGACAGGGTTTGATGTTAAGGTCGGGGTGACACCTTCGATTAATCTCGACCTCACGGTCAACCCTGATTTTTCTCAGGTAGAAGTTGACCGGCAGGTTATCAACCTCACCCGGTTTGAGTTTCAGTTCCCGGAGCGACGGCAATTTTTCCTGGAAAACAAGGACTTGTTTGAAGCCATCGGGGGTTATGAAGCGAGAGCATTCTTTTCCAGGAGAATAGGCCTTGCCAGGGATTCGACCGGAACCCTTAAGAAAGTTCCCATCGAGTACGGTGCGAGGCTGAGTGGCTCACTATCAAAGAAATGGAGGCTGAGCGCATTGAACATGCAAACCAAAGAAAAGCTGGGTCTCGGATTGCCGAGTCAGAATTTTACCGTAGCCGCCATTCAACGCAATTTTTGGAAACAATCGAATATTGAATTCTCTATCGTCAACAAACAATCTTTGGGAATCACTGAAGCTGATTCCACAAAATATTATTCAAAGGATCTTTGGAAATATAGGAAGACCGGAAGCGATTCGGTCAAGGTATTGAACAATTTTAACCGCGTCGCGACTATCGATCTTGAAACTCACAGCCCCAACAACAACTGGTATGGAACCATTTATTATAGCCTCTCGTTGGATGGATTCAATTCTGGAGATAATAAATCCGGAGGAGGATACATAACGCATACCCGGCGCAGCTATTCTTTTTATGTTTATCGCGCATTCATTCAGAAAAACTTTAACGCCGAAGCGGGTTATGTGCCGAGCAAAGGTGTCTATCCGGGTATTGAGAGTTCAGCCATTGGTTATTCAAGAACTTTTTATCCCAAGAACAGTCCAATCGTGAGAATGGGACCTGCACTGGATCTTTTCATAACCAATGTTCCATCAGGGACCGTCACCGATCGATCCGCCATGCTGGGTTACAGTTTTTTTATGATGAACACTTCGAATCTTATCGTGAAATACAATTACACTTTTCAGCAGCTTACCAATGACTTTAACCCAATCGACCCCGATAAATACAGCAATTTTTTGACTGGAGAGCAATACAAGTGGTCACAATTTGTGGCAACCTTTCAGTCAGATCAACGAAAGTTATTTCGCTACACCCTGGGGACGACCCTGGGGGGATTTTATAATGGATCCAATATGAATTATAATGGCGAAATTAATTATCGCTATCAGCCCTATGGCAGTATTTCGATCAGGTTTGACTACAATGATCTTAATCTTCCGGGAAATTACGGCCAAGGGAAATATTTTGTCATGAGCCCCCGATTTGACCTGACCTTTACCCGTACCATTTTCTTCACCACATTCATTCAATATAATACCTACCTCGATAATGTAAACCTGAATGCACGTTTTCAATGGCGGTATAAGCCGGCCAGCGACTTCTTTATCGTGTACACTGAAAATTACTTGCCAGGAAATTTGTCGAGCAAGAACCATTCGCTGGTATTCAAATTCACATATTGGTTTAATATTTGAACAAAGTTTGAAGGTTTCGTGTTTGAACGTAAATTTGCTTCGCATTCCAGCATTATATAGACACCTCCAATCAAGATGGCATTCAGCCTTTTCAAGAAATCAAAGGATAAACCCGCCGAGAAGTCGAAGGAAGAGACCCATAGCGGACCTCATTACTATGACCTCAAAGTCAAGAACATTATCCAGGAAACAAAGGATGCTATTTCAATTGTTTTTGAGCAGCCGGCTACCAGGATAAACTATAAATCGGGACAATTTCTTTCCCTCATCGTACCCATTGAGGGAAAAGAAATCAGGAGGGCTTATTCATTATGTTCATCACCGTTTGTCGATGAAGACCTGGTTGTTTCAGTAAAGCGGGTGGACAACGGAAAAATGTCAAACTGGCTGCCTGATCATCTGAAAGCCGGAGACCTTGTGAAGATCATGGCTCCGACAGGGCATTTCACTACCGAGTATGACAAAAACCAAAAGCGTCACCTGATCATGTTTGCCGGTGGCAGTGGCATTACGCCGATGATGTCCCTGATAAAAAGCCTCCTTACCCAGGAGCCGGATAGCATCGTTTCATTGATTTATTGCAACCGCAATATTGACAGCATCATTTTTAATGAAGAGTTTACCCGGCTGGAGACGAAATATGAAGGCCGGTTCCATGTGATCCATATACTTGATGAAGCGCCTATGAACTGGCAAGGCTACTCAGGGCTTCTGAACCGTGAGATGCTCACAAAGTTATTTGAACGCATTCCCGACTGGGGTATTGAGAAGTCAAAATACCTTATGTGCGGCCCGGAAGGGATGATGAAAAACGTGGAATCCCTGCTTCATGATTCCAGCATTCCCAGGGATAAAATATTCAAGGAGAGTTTTGTCAC
>JAYWDP010000160.1:0-6718 GCA_043779775.1 Cyclobacteriaceae bacterium | reverse complement strand
TCCGTTATCTGAAGCGTGAGCAATATGGCAGTCGCCCGTTGCTCTTTGGGCCTTACTACACGGCAAGGATCATCGACTATACGGAGGGGGCGCCGGTGTACACAAAAGGCAAAGACAAATATGAAATCACAGACCGCAAGCTTGATTATATTTATGAACCCGGTCAGGAAACTATTGTTCCCCGCGTATGGAACTCCGAGTATAAGGAACAGTATCAGGAAATTTTGGGCATAAAGGCAGGAGTGAAGCCCACCTTCGGGCAGAATTTATATTTCATGTTTCGCCAGCAAATTGGTCACATGTATATGCGTTACTTCATGTGGAATTTTGCCGGACGTGAAAGTGATATACAAGGAGCTGATTGGCTTGGGCCCCGTGGCTGGTTTGAAAAACTCCCGCCTTTGCTGGCCGAGAACCGTGCCCGGAATAATTTTTTCATGATACCCTTTGTCCTTGGATTGATCGGTATGTTTTATCAATTCCTCAAGGACTCCAAAAATTTTGCGGTTGTCGGGCTTCTGTTCGTAATGACCGGCGTAGCCATTGTTGTGTATTTAAATTCTCCGCCGGTAGAACCCAGGGAACGCGATTACATCTATTCAGGGTCCACGTATGCATTCACTTTCTGGATTGGATTTGCTGTGATCGGCATAGCAGAATTTTTTAACGGTTTTTTAAAGAACGGTAAAACCAGTGCAGTCGCCGCTACGGTAATCTGTCTTTCGGCGCCCGCCCTCATGGGTGCCGTAGGTTGGGATGACCACAATCGCTCCAACCGTTTATTTTCTGTAGACTCCGGCAAAAATTATCTTTCATCCTGTGACCCCAATGGAATTCTCTTTACGGGTGGTGACAACGATACCTTTATGTTGTGGTATGCCCAGGAAGTTGAGGGTCATCGCACGGACGTGCGGGTAGTGGTATTCAGTTATTACAATACGGATTGGTACATCGGACAAACGATGAAAAAGGCCTACCAATCTGAACCTTTTAAATATACATTGTCCCTCAACCAGTACCAACAGGGAGGATTCAATGATGTATTATACTACAAGGACCATAAAATACCCAGTATTGATCTGAAACAATTTTTAGGCTTGCTGGCAAAAGACTATCCTTCATTGCGATATGATCGTACCAATATGGTACCCAGTAAAGTCTTCACACTTGATATTAATAAAGAAGAGATAATTTCCAAGGGCATCATTCCGAAAGGCATGGACAGTTTGGTAGTAGACCAGATGAAAATAAAACTAAAGGGCAACGTATTGGAGAAAAAGGATCTTGCCTTTCTCGATGTGCTGGCTACGAACAACTGGGAGCGCCCTATTTATCTCAACAACACATCGCTCTCACAACTCAATCTTGATTTGAGGGACTATGTGGTCCAAGAAGGAAATGCCTATCGCGTTTTGCCTGTAAAAAATAACCGAAAGAACCGCGAGAATCTGGTCAACACGGAATCCTCTTACGAAAAAATGATTAACCAGTTCAGCTACCGGGGCCTGGATAATCCCAATCTATATTTTAATGAAGATTACAAGGGTTTTGTTCAAAATCACAGAGGCTCACTTAATTCCCTGTCAGAAGCCCTCATCGATGAAGGTGACCTCACCCGCGCGAAGAAAGTGCTCTACTTCAATCTCGAAAAAATTGCTGACGTCGCAGTCCGTTATGACATCACTACCGTTTCCACCGTGGATTTACTGCTCCGGGTCGGCGAAAAAGAGAAAGCCATTGAAATAGCTAAAATCATCGGACAACGGGCGGAAGAGATGGCTGATTATGAGATCCATAAATATTCGAACATTTCCCTGGAAGTGAGGAGAGACCTTTACATACTGGGTGAGCTTCAGAATATTCTATATGAAAATGGAGAAACCGAACTTGCTAAAAAGTATGAAGATGCCTACCAGAGGATCCTTCAAGACTTACAAGTAAACGTTGGGACCGGCCGCGACGAATATTGAATCTATTTTCTAACAATCAAAAATAAGTCCAGGCTGTCCACCGCCAGATCGGTGATTTTGTAGTCTTCATGCGAGATGGTTCTTACCAATTCATCGGCGCCCTGCTGCAGTTTGCCGCGGTTCTGACGATTAAGCAAATCATAGGGAATTTTCAGCAGAGAAGCCGGCAGCCGATGCTGCAGATCAAAAATATCCCACCGCATTATTTTATGAACAGATTTTCTGTTTCGCTCATGATACAGCATTACCTTTTCATTTCCGGCCACACCTTTCATATCTACATGCCGGAAAATATTTTTTGCCAAGGCGGCCAACGCTTCTCCGGTATACTCTCGGACATGCCAGGGATTTCGAGAGAGAGACATTAGCCGGTTGGGCGTTGTAATCAGTCCAATCCCATTCGGCCTCAACACACGATGAATTTCCTTTAGAAAAAGTGTGTCATCTTCTATATGTTCGATTACCTGAAAACTTACCAGCGAGTCGAAAGCAGCGTCCTGAAAAGGCAACGGAGGCAAATGACCACTTATGAATGCTCCCGATGGATACTTTCCCTTCAGGCAGGTGACGGCGGCTTCTATCTTATCGATGGCCGAGTAGGAGGCGATATAAGGCAGAAGAGAATCAATGCCTCTGCCTTCACCGCAACCCACCTCCAGCAAATCACCCTTAATCCATTCCTTTGCAATTACATAAGGCATCAACAGCCGCTGATGCAGTGGATTGTCTGAGGCGAGCTGGTCTGATGCAATTTCTGTGGTATAAATTTTTGACATAGGCGCGCAAAAATACACGTTTTCAAATTGCATCTGCATTTTTAGCCACCAAGACATAAAGGCCCCAAGAAATTACAAATAGAGGCGCTGACCTACAACGGGGATTTCGTGACTTAGTGCTTCGCCAGCCGAGGCTTTAGCATAGGCTAGTCTTTGTAGCAAAATACCCCTATTCATTAAACTGATTCCTTTCCCCCTTAATTAGAAAACTCTCTTCACCCCTTATTATATCAATCTTGGTCTTTTCTTCGTTATTTTACAAAGAATTTAATAAAAAAATGAGACCCCTCCTGTTGTGTTTTGGATTATTTACGACCTTCTCTATCCGTGCTCAATCGGTGAGCAGCATCAACTTTAACTATTGGTACAATCTGCAAGGGGAGGCGAGCATTCAGTTTTATCCCGTCAAGCAGCGGGACAGCATCGTCGTCTACTATACATTAAGAACCAATAATCCCTCAGTCACTTCCTATATGGTGCAATGGGAAAAGCGAGAGTCCTATAACCAGCGGCAAGGGGCGATTTTTCTCCCAAATGATACGGTATTACTGACAGGAGGAAAGTCCGATGGGATTTTCCGGTTTCCCAAACCTCAAAAACCCTGGCTATTGTTCGCGAAAGTGACTAATCCAAGCAGCGGCAAGGCCTGGTATTTTTTTAAGCAGATAGAAGAACATTATCCGGTTAACGGCTTTCTGGAAAAGAATGGCGAGATACAAGGACGCACGTTTGTGGCAGCATCAGGTCATTATCGTGTTCACGGAAGCAACTCTGGCCAACCCATTCATTTTTCTTTTTATAAAGATGATTTCCCAACACCCTCCCCTCCCTTTGCGGGTAAAGAGTTGAAAATCGACCGATTTCTTTTCCCAGATTCTACTTTCACTATTTCGCCCGGTCAGGAAATCGGACCCTTCAAGCGGGAAGGTCTTTACCTGGGGCAGGAAGATACTTTATCAGCGGAGGGTTTTTCTTTTCTTGTGAAAAAAGAACCCTATCCAAAATATAATACACTTGGAGATCTGAAGGGGCCCTTGCTTTTCGTTACTACTGGTGAAGAGAATGATCAAATCGGGGCCGCTGGCGAAGACAAAGTAAAATTCGACAAAGTCATTCTGGATATCACCAATGATAAAGAGCGTGCAAAGAATTTCATGCGCAGTTATTTCAAAAGAGTGGAGTATGCCAATTTTGCTTTTACTTCTTTTAAAGAAGGCTGGAAGACGGACCGTGGCATGATTGTGATTGTCTTCGGCGCTCCGGACGAAGTCCTGATCAGCGGTCAGCAGGAAATCTGGGGATATAAAAGTCCTCGCCAGCAATTTTTTTTCAACAAAGCAGGCAGCGTATATAATCCTGATTATTATGTACTCATAAGAGATTCCAAGTACACTGAGAATTGGTACATGACCATCGACTTGTGGAGAAAAAGCAGGTTTTGAATCATGTGATTTTGCTGACTTAGTGGCTAAATTGCGTTTAATGGATAAATCAGAGCTCATTTATGGAACACGTGCGGTTATGGAGGCCGTACGGGCCGGCAGGCAAATTGAAAAAATCTATCTCCAGGCAAGTCTGACCAATGACCTGATGAAGGAATTGGTCAATGTACTGAAAGACAACAGGGTCCCTTTCAGTTGGGTACCTGTAGAAAAGATCAACCGGCTGACATCAAAAAATCACCAGGGGGTTGTCGGCTTTTTATCCGCAGTTCAATATGCCTCACTACAAAGCCTGATTGACAAGGCCTATGCGGAAGGGCGTACGCCCTTCTTCCTTTTACTGGACCGTATCACCGACGTGCGCAACTTCGGGGCCGTGGCGCGCACCTGCGAGTGTGCCGGACTTGATGCGCTGGTGATTGAAGAAAAAGGAAATGCGCCCGTAACCAGCGATGCGGTTAAAACATCCGCTGGAGCCCTTCATCATTTGCCTGTATGCCGTGTGAAATCATTGAAGCAAGCCATGAAAGACCTTCAGGAAAATGGAATCCAAATCGTGGCATGCACTGAAAAGGCATCTAAAAATCTGTATGAGGTAGATCTTTCTTCACCTACTGCGTTGCTGATGGGTTCTGAAGAGGACGGCATTGCTCCTCCCCTGTTAAAAGAAGCCGATGTCATTGCAAAAATTCCTATGAAGGGAAAAATAGAATCGCTGAATGTCTCCGTTGCAGCCGGTGTTGCCATTTACGAAGTGGTGAGGCAGAAGCATTATAAATAATCGCTTCCGTTTGGTCTCGTCTTCAAATCATTCACATACCTCCGAAATAATTCTTCTTTGTCCTTTTCACAGATGATGACGACGTTATCAAAAATTCCAACGAGGTAACCATTCAGTCCCTGTACGACCAACATTTTATCATGAGTTCCTTTGATCACTGAGTTTCGCGTTTCATATACGAGCGTTTCCCCATTCACTAAATTGTTATTGGCATCGCGCACGGAGGCCTCATGGAGCGCTGCCCAGGAACCCAGATCCGACCAGCTGAAATTGCCAAGGGACACATATACATTATCAGCCTTTTCCATCACACCATAGTCAATGGAAATATTTTTTGTTTGTGCGTACACCTGAGCGATTACACGTTTTTCATCGACTGTGTTTAACTGAGGACGAATTTCTTCAAAAGCTTCATACAATTCAGGCAGATACCGTTGAAATGCATTTAAAATTGCTTTCACACCCCAAACAAAAACACCGGAATTCCAAACGAAGTCACCGCTCTCCAGAAATGTTTTGGCTAACGCAATGGCTGGTTTTTCCGTAAAAGTTTTGACTTTCTTAAGACTGGATTTGCTCTCTAAAAATTGAATATATCCATAACCTGTCTCGGGGCGGGTGGGCTTGATCCCGAGCGTGATAAGTTTATCCTGTGATTTCGCCTGGTCCACGGCTTTCTGAATAGTCTGCAAAAATTCAGTCTCACTCAAGATGAGGTGATCGGTGGGACTGACAATCATGACAGCGTCAGGGTCCTTTAAAAAAATTTTATTAGCAGCATACGCAATGCAAGGAGCGGTATTCTTCCGCATTGGCTCTGTCAGAATCTGATCATCCCGAGTTAAGGCCAGCTGCTCTTTGGCCAACTGAGTATGCTCTTCATGCATGACTATCCAAATATTTTCAGGAGGACAAATCGGTAAGTAGCGCTCATAAGTAGATTGCAAGAGTGATTTGCCTATGCCCAGAACATCCAGAAACTGCTTCGGCTTTGCGTTTCTGCTATAGGGCCAAAAACGGGTACCTACTCCGCCGGCCATGAGAACTACATATAAATTCTTATCCATTTGATGGCTCACAATAACAAATCGCCTTTCCGTCCGTTCACCATTGGCACCGCATTATTCGCGAAATTTTTGGAACTATTCTAACTTTTATTTAGTATATTCAATGCCCCTTCACTTTATAACGATTGCGGAAGGCAAATGTAAGATTTAATCGAGTAGGAATCATGGTAGTGGCAGAAGAAAGAGACACTTTAAAGGCACGGCTAAAAGAATTTTTTGGGTATACTTCCTTTCGGGGAAACCAGGAAACAGTCATCAGGAATATTTTAAGCGGAAGGAACACTTTTGTTATCATGCCAACGGGAGCCGGCAAATCACTTTGCTATCAACTCCCGGCGATGATCAAAGACGGGCTGGCCATTGTCATCTCGCCCCTGATTGCCCTGATGAAGAATCAGGTAGACCAGTTGAGTGCCTACGGTATCCACGCACGGTTTCTTAATTCAACACTCAGCAAGTCGGAAATCACAAGGCTTAAGAAAGATTGTATCAGTGGCTCTGTAAAACTGCTGTACGTTGCTCCTGAATCCCTGAACAAGGAAGAAAATATTTCTTTTCTTCAAAAGGCAAATGTGTCGTTCGTGGCAATCGACGAGGCTCACTGCATCTCAGAATGGGGCCATGATTTCAGACCGGAGTATCGCAAGATCAAAACCATGATCGCACAACTCGGGGATATGCC
>JAYWDP010000159.1:0-6718 GCA_043779775.1 Cyclobacteriaceae bacterium | reverse complement strand
GGACCTTCGCCATCAGCGCCAACTTGCGGCGGAAGCCCGGCGCGCGGGTGATCCAGGTGCCTTCAGGAAGTGCGCCAATGATTTCACTGTGCGCATGTTGCTCGATCATACGGATGAGTTGCTTGCGATAGAGTTGGGGCATCCAGTCCTTTGGTTCTATTTTCTCTCCCCTGGCAATTCGGGCTTCAAATTCGGCAAGTTTTACAGGATCCTCTTGTAAGAGACTGTCCGTCTTTACGCCCTCAAAAGTATTGCCGCCTCCGTACATAAAATCTTTGTGTTTACCGGATCTGGTCTCCCTGTTTTGACTAAGTGAAAGGAGCCCTAACAGCCGTTTGCAAAAATAATAAAGAATGCCGAGGAAAGTTTATTTTTCAGGGACAGAGAAGAAGGGCAGGAAGGGATATTTTAGGCCTTGGGCTTTTTAAGACCATTTACCAACATATCAGCAAGTTGCTGACCCAGACTTTCAGGGACGATATTGCTGGTGGGATCGTACCATTGGGGCATCCAGTTCAGGGAAGAGAAAAGGGTCATTACCGCCAGTTTCTTGTCGATGTTCTCCTTGAATTCTCCCGTGTCAATTCCCTCTTCAATGATTTCCTTGAAGCGGTTGATGTAGTTTATTCGAAGTAATAAAAATTCGCGCAGGAAGGGTTGACTGAGGTGCCGGTGTTCATTCATAAACACTGCTGATGCTGTGAGATCCTTCGCCATTACCTGGATGTGGCCGATAATTCCTTTTCTTAATTTTTCGCTTGCTGGTCCTTTTTGCTTCTCAACTTCATCCAACGATTTTCTGAATTCTGTTGCCATGTCGAAACAGAGATTTTGAAGGATTTCTTCCTTGGACTTTATGTGGGAGTACAGGCTGGCGGCTTCGATGCCAAGCTTCTGAGCGAGGTCGCGCATCGAAGAGGCTGCATAGCCCTTTTCCCTGAATAGCTCTGCCGCCATCCGGATGACTTGTTCCTTTCTTGATAGGTTATTGACTGTCTCCATCTACCAATTACTTACTACCTTTAATAACGATTTACCCAATGAAATTCCTTTCCATTAAAGAATTCTTTTACAAACTTAATACTATCGGCTTCATCCTCCTACTGGTGCCTTTGTCGGCATTCATTTTTTTGTACTATCGGCCCGGGAATTTTGAGCCCATGATCCAAGAGGAAGAGAAAATTTTTGGCCTTCTGGAGGGGGCTATTGTCATATTATTACTTGTCCTAACGGTCGTTCACTGGCTCAAAAAATTCAAAATAAGGAAGCTTAAAACGCTGATTGAATTGGCCAAAAAGATGGATGGTTATGCTGAAATTTTTCTATTTAGAATGGCTTTATATTCAGCGTGTTCTCTTATGATGGTGCTTGGCTACTTTATTACAGGAAGTTTATTCTTCACTGGTCTTTTTATTTTCATCGTAATCATCACATTTCTTCAATGGCCGGTGCGCTCATCTTTTAGTCGACTTCTCGCGTTAAATGCAAACGAGCGAGTCATGATCATGAGCAATGGCGATACAGTCCAGAAAAAAAAGCGGGTAGTAAAGAGACACTCGGCTCAGAGTTGAACTCCTTCGAGAGGTGAGTGTCATTATTGTAACCATTCCGCTTCAGCGGAATACTCTGTTCTTAATGACAGGATCTTAAATAGTTACTATTCTCTGACATTTCTGTGACTTTGCTGTTAATAATCTCGTCCGCCTTGCAACTAATGGTTAATTATTATTATAAGGTTATTCCAAAACTAAAAGCGTTGAGTTTGGGGCCTTTGTCTGTAATGAAGAGTTCATTTAAATCATAGTTAAAGAAGATGTCGGTACCGCGGAAGCCAAGTTGAAGGCGCATACCGTATCGGATGTTGTTCAGATAGAAGTTATCATGATCGTGGGATTTGGTCTTATCCCCATTCACATAATACATCTGCTTGGTGTAACTGTCAAGCCGGTAGCCTGCATAGGGACCAACACCGATCCGGAACGAGCTCGAATGGTTATTGTCAAAGAATGCGGACTTGCGTCCATTATCTCCAAAGTCAAATACAGGAATGATGGAGACGTTCACATACGCCGCTGTCAGCTTACTCTTTCTGAAATCCAGGTCGCGTGTGTCTTCCGAGAAAATCACGCCGTTGTCATCTTTTGAAATCACTGTCTTTTCGTTAGCGAATTTAAAGTTGTACCAGGTTACGCCGGCTCCCCACTCCAGGAAAAAGTTATGTGAAATCCGGCTGCGGAGTGCGGAATTCAAACCTACATACCACGAGCCCCAGGGCTTAACAGTATACAAGCTGTTATTGCCATCGGGGAAACTGCCGTTTTGCAGATAATTATTCATACCGAGATCGATATTAAAAGAGTGGTGGGTTCTGTGGCCTGACCGTCTATGGCGTGATGAGCGGTCGTTGTCTTCATCGTTATCGCGGTCCCAGTTCTCCGATGATTGCACAGGGCTTACAACTTGGGTCGTGTCTTTCAGATATTCAGTAGAAGACTTGGTGATGGGTGTGGTGTCTCGCTGCTCCAGCTTCTTTACCATATCATCCATGAGTGCCTGGAAATTGTAATGTTTGAGTGTCTCCAAGTCTTTTTTGTCTTTGATCAGGAAAGTCACTTTGCTTTCTTTTCCAACACGGATGACTACGGAATCACCGACTTGTGCCTGGACGGTAGTTAGAAATGGGAAGAATAGTGCCAGCAACAAAGATCTTTTTAACATTTTCATATTTAATGTTTTTTATTCGTGGTCTTACTTTTAAAATCAAGGGCAAACAATTCTTCTTTCATATTGCGGATTTCGCCCAGGGGTGATTCGCTGTTTTTCATCTTATTGGCAGCCTTCATCATCCTTCTAAATGATTTGTCTTTTTTCTCTTCCGTCGCAGCAACTTTCTCTCCGGTATTTTCAGCTTGCGAAAACTCAACCGGATCAAGGGTAAAGGTCAATACCATGGACTTGGGTGTCTCCGCATGTTTAATTATTTCCAATGAGTTAAAATTTTGTACTTCCGCAACATGGATGGGTTCTTCGGTAATTTCTTCCTTGACCGAAGACGCATGTATTGCAGCTGAGGTTGGCTGGACCCGCTGGTTAAGTTGATGTATCTCTTTATTCTTTTGTTTGTCAACAGGGTTAGACTCCTTTTTTACTTCGGTGACCAAAGGCACCAAATCTATTTTAATTTTTGGTTGAGCCAACGGTGTTTCATTTGCTACCGGCAATGAAGTTTCCCGATTTCCAATCCAAAGAAGGCTGAACAATAGGCTGCCGAAAAGAAATGCCGCCGCCCATCGCATCCAGATTACGGTCTTATTATTTTTTGAAAGCCGGCTTTCCACATTTTCCCAGGCACCGGAAGAGGGTGCGATGGTGTGATCTGCCAGTTTTCTTTCAAATAATTCGTCAAGCTTGCTCATTGTTCTTTTACCTTAGGTTGAATAGATATTTCCAATTCCAGCAATCTGTTTTGCAAGTGTCCACGGGCCCGGCTCAACTGTGATTTAGATGTGTTTTCGCTGATGCCCAACTGGTCCGCAATTTCTCTATGCGAGTAACCGTCAATGGCATACATATTGAAAACGATCCGGTAGCCTGCAGGTAACTCCGACACCAGCTTGAGCAGGTCATCTGCCTCTAACTTGTTGTCGGCCAAACTCAGATCTGGTTCGCGGTCGGCTGCTTCAAGTTCTGTTTCGAGGTACATGTTTTTGTTTTTCCTTAAATAGGAGAGCGATTCGTTTACCACAATCTTGCGGACCCAACCTTCAAAACTTCCCTCATTTTTAAACTGACCGATGCGGTCAAACACTTTCATGAAGGAAGTCACAAGTACATCTTCAGCCTTCATACGGTCTTTCATGTAGCGGCAACATAGAGAAAGCATTTTGCCCGCCATCTGTTCGTAGAGGGCTTTTTGTGCAGAGCGGTCTTTTCGCCTGCACCCTTCAATCAGTTCGGTTTCGCGCGCCCGGTAAATCTGAAATTGCATTAAGGATGTTTCATTCATAAGATGCAAACGCCGGGTAAAGGGTTGCTTGATGAATGAGTTATTACGAAAAAAAGGGAAGAAAGGTGCTAATACGCTACCTCGTAGTCAATGGTGATGGTTTTCCAGGCGTATTGACCATTTTTGACGATGACCGGATTGATATTATTTTTTGCATCAAAGAGATTGGCGTACAGGCCGTTTTTCTCACGGGTAAAGATGGAATAGCTGCCGGGGAGCAGCTTTATTTTAAAGGTGCCGTCGGGTTTGGATTGAATGCTGGCCACCATTTTGGTTTTAATATCCCGGAAGAACGGGCCTACCTGGGTGACATCATTAAAAGTAGTTAGCTCATAGATCAATATATCGCGAACTGCTCCCTGATTAGGAGACAATATCGCTTCCGGGCCCGGCATCTGGTTGCCGGAGACCCAGAAAACCTGTCCACGTAAGCCCTGCTTTTGACCAAGGACCACCAAAGAACTCACAAAGAAAAGAATGAAAATAAAAAATTTCATGAGGCCTTTCGAATCAAAGTGAAATTACAAATTTCTGCTACTGAATCACTTAAACTTTGATAAAGATTTTTCGATGAAACATCCCTCTTAGGATGACATAGAAAAAACCAACGAAGGTCAGGGCGAATAGTAAGGATGCTACTTTCGGCGTCAGCCAGGATGCGTATAAATTTTGATACAAATATTGCCATAATGGTTCGGTTTCTCCGGACCCTCCGGTAAGTTGAATTCGGAGGAGAATTTTTGCCAACACCCCCGAAATCACATAGGCAAAAATGGCATTCATACCGAAATAAAGAAAAGGTTTTGTCCATGACTGGCGCTGTTGAATATCAATAAGCCAGTGGCTTGCTGCCAATGCTTGCATGGCTAATCCCCCACTGTACAGTACATAGCTGCTGGTCCATACCGATTTATTGATAGGAAAGGCAATGTCCCAACTTAATCCTAATAAAATCAGAATTCCTCCAATAAAAAAAATCCAACTAACGCGTTCTGCGGGATTTTTGATTTCATCGAAAAGTTGACCTGTTAAAATGCCCAGTAATCCTGTGGCAATCGCTGGCATTGTGCTCAAAGGACCCTCCGGATCCCACGTCTTCGATTGTGCCCAGAGATGGCCATCCAATAAGAGCCGATCAAGCCATGCAGCAAGGTTGGTACCGGGTTCGAGATTGGCAGGACCGAAATCAGGAACGGGTACCCATGTCATCAATATATAGTAGGCGATCAACAAGGAGGCGGCGATCCTTATCTGTCCAAGCCAGCCTGATTTCAAATAAATCAATGCGCTACATAGAAAGACAATGCTGATGCGCTGCAGCACACCCGGGATGCGGAGCGTTGCCAGTCGGTCGAAGTCGAACATTTTGCTGAGGGGCAAAGTAAACCACGCCAGAAAAATCCCTAGCAGAAAGATGATAGCGGCTCGTTTTAAAATTTTGATAGCAGCAGCGCGGGTCAAGCCTGCTTCCTTTTTGGATTTATAGGCGAAATGGATAGATACTCCCATAATGAAAAGGAAAAAAGGGAATACGAGATCGGTGGGCGTACATCCATTCCATTGGGCATGCCTCAACGGACTGTACACGGAGTCCCAGGAACCGGGGTTGTTGACAAGGATCATGGCCATTACCGTGATACCGCGAAAAAAATCAAGGGACTGGAGACGCTGGCTTTGCATCTCCCGAAGATAGGATAAAGTGTTTAAGTGTTAAAGGGATAAAGGGATAAAGTTGGGCACTGAATGTAAATACTTATGCACTTTAGCACTTATACACCTAAGCACTTTCTTACCTCCTGATTACTTCAGGATTCCCCCGGTGCGACACACTGCTGGCGATGCCCTTGGTTATCTCGAGGGTTTCGGTAACGTTGACTTTCGCAGAGGATGCCCCATGGGCCTCAACAATGCAATGACCCACTTCGTACCCATAAGCCCGCAGACCGGAGGCTCCTAAAATATCGGCATCCATAAATTTTCCCTTTCCAGACAAATCCAGGGTAGAGGCACCTGTCAGATCAATATTTAATGTGTTGGCGTTCAATTCGCCATCAGCAGAAATTGCTCCGGTAAGTTTGATTGCTACTTCATCTTCATCAAAGCCCATGAACTTCAGCTTACCGGCTCCAGTGACATCCAATTCACGCAAGGAAGGCATGGTGATCGTAATCTTTATTTTATTATCTTCTATCAACGGTTGTTTCCAGAAATATTTACGGCGATTGTCATAATCAATCACCAGGGTCTCTCCATTTACATACACATCGTAACGCTTGCGCTCGGATTCAGGACCTTCAATTTCTACGGCAAAGGAATCACCTTTTTCGATCCGTGCCGTAAATATTCCCTGAAGATCGATGGAATTGAAATCTTTCAATCCGAATTGATCCTGTGTTTGTGTAAGCCCAGAAGTTGTCTCCGGACAAGAGATACATTGAAGGCCCTTTTCAGTTATTTTCCAGGTTTGTGTATCTTCATTGAGGGACATACGATAGTGATAGCTTTCATTAATCACGTCCGTATCAATGAGCCTCCAGAGTTTTGCATCCACGACGAAAGATTGATTGTAAGGCACCAGAATATCCACATCCAATCGTTGGGCCCTGAACTTCGCATCTTTTTTGAATGTGATGTTGGAATCAAAAGAGATGACACTGTCTGATTGTACAGCATGGTACTCTACCATCTGGGCATTTTCGCCGGCTATTTTCC
>JAYWDP010000158.1:0-17392 GCA_043779775.1 Cyclobacteriaceae bacterium | reverse complement strand
AAGAACTGAATCCCTGTTTGTATTTAGGCCTGATATCTGGATTTTAAAAAAGCTCACTCACTTCTCAACGAATCCACTGGGTTAGCAACCGCTGCTTTGATCGACTGAAAACTTACTGTAAGCATCGCAATAAATACAGATACTAATCCAGCCAATGCAAACACTTGCCATCCAATGTTGATGTGATAAGCATAGTTGTGAAGCCAGCTATCCATCAGGTACCAGGCAAGTGGAGTTGATAAAGTAAAAGCAATGATCACAAGCACAACAAAATCTTTTGATATAAGGAAAAGAATATTCCCCACGGATGCGCCTAAGACCTTTCTTACACCAATTTCCTTTGTTCTTTGCTCTGCAGTAAAAATGACAAGTCCCAACAGCCCTAGACAGGAAATGAATATGGCAAGAAATGAAAAATAATTGGCTAGGGCCCCTACCGTAGTTTCACTTCTGTATTGCTTTTCAAAGGTTTCGTTCACAAAATGATATTCAAATGGATATGCAGGATTAAGTTGAGTAGTTAATTCATTAAGCCCTTCAACTGCTTGAGTAGTCATCCCAGGCTCAGTTCGAGCAATCATGAGATTCGACCATTGAGGATTTAGATGCAAAATAACTGGCTCAATTGGATTGTGTAATGAGTTAAGATGATAGTCCTTTACTAATCCCACAATCTTTCCAGGCCTGCTCCAAAATGTTATGGTCTGGCCAACGGGGTTCTCCATCTGCATTCTCCTGGCTGTCTCTTCATTGATCACATAAGCAGAGCTGTCTGAAACAAAGTCTCTGGAGAAGTCACGACCTTCTATCACTTCAATTCCGATTGTCTTGCAATAATCGTAGCCAACTGCCATTTGCGTAAACAGAATTTTTTCATCCGGGAGTTTCCCTGGCCAATCCACAGCTGTTGTAGAGTTACCCGATTGTAAAGGGCTTGTCGTAGAGACTGTAGCTGATTTAATTCCTCTTACTTTTGAAGTCTCATTAATCAGCATTTCCATTTTCTGATTAAGGTCGCCTTCCAGGTTTACTAAAATCAGATTTTCGCGATCAAAACCAAGGTTCTTGCTTTTGATATAATCCATCTGACGGTAAACCACCAGGGTACAGAAAATCAGGAGGATTGTGAGACAAAACTGAAACACAACCAATCCTTTTCGTATCGAGATTGATCCAGCGTTGAATTTCAACGTTCCTTTTAAGACATTGATAATATTAAAGGAGGACAAAAAGAAAGCTGGGTAACTTCCCGCAACGATGCCGGTTAATAAAGTGATCCCTGTCAGCGTAGCCAGAAAACTTGGATCTGAATAAGGTAAATAAATTTCTTTGTCTGTCATGAGGCGGAAGACGGGCAGCAATAGTTGAACCAGTTGCAATGCGAAAAATAAGGCAATGAATGAAAAGAGAATAGCCTCACTCAAAAATTGAGTAATTAGTCCCTTACGCGCTGCCCCGTTTACCTTGCGGATACCAATCTCCCTGGCCCTCCTCAAGGATTGTGCAGTTGCCATGTTCATGAAGTTAATACAGGCGATAACCAGGACTACAATTGCCACGATGGAAAATGATTTGACATAGTCAATACGTCCTCCGTCTGATTTTCCGTTTTTGAATTCAGAATGCAGATACATTTCAGTGTAAGGTTGCAATATGAGTTCAACATTTCCATTGCCTGGATCAGGTAGTCTATGTTTGACAAAGTCTTTGATCTTAGTTTCAATTTCTTTTATTGAGCCTTCCTGAAGCATGACTATTGTTCGCGGTCCTGTATTTTCCCATGATTTAGCCCATTCATTGTTCTTCAACCATTGCTCATAGGGTAATAGAAACTCAAAACGGATGGAGGAATTTCTTGGAATATCTTGTAAGACACCGGTAACTTCATATTCATCCTTGCTATTGATTAACACCACCTTCCCGATCGGGTCATTATTGTCAAAATAACGTTTAGCCATTTTTTCTGAAATGACGATTGATGTGGGTTTGGAAAGAACTGTACTCATATTACCCTTTATGAGAGGATATGTGAACATCTCCATGAAATCGGGCTGAACATAACGACCCCCTTCTTTGTGAGATTCTTTCCCGACAGTAATTAACTCTTGAATTTCCCATGTCATCTGCGAGGCTAACTCAATTCCGGGAACCTCCTCTTTCAGAGCTTCCGCTAAGACTCCAGGTGTGGATTGTGTGGTTTGAGGCACACCATCTGTGTAGTATTGGTTTTCCATGACACGGTAAAGTTGCTTTCCGTTTTTATGAAATGCATCATACTTCATCTCATCGCTAGCCCAGAGGAGGATAAAGATGCCGCACGACAGTCCAAGCGCAAGCCCTGTAACATTGATAACAGAAAATAGCGGTCTCTTATAGAGATTCCGGATAAGGATCTTGAAATAGTTTTTCAGCATGAAGAAATCTTAAGTACCTCTTAATCGCTCCAATTTCATTCCAACTTTTAAAATGTTCCGTTCGGGTCTCAAATGACTGTTTCAAAGAATTATTCTCGTTCGATTAGGGACAAAGGTGTTCGAAAACGGGCGTTATGGATTTGCGTGGCTATGGCATGTGACCCGTCCTGAAAAAAGTTTACAATGTGGAAGGATAATCCCGCCACAAGTTTACACATTATTTAGTTTTTGAAAGTCCAAGTTGTCGCGAAGCCGTTCACTTGTCTCCGTGGAAAATCTTTGTAAGTAGAATGTCACCCGTTAGTTGTCTTTTTTGTCCAGCCCCATTCTGCCACCAACGTTTTGCTAAACGCAGTTGCGGGATTTTGAAATCGTTTTGTCCCAAGTGTGCGAACTAAATTTAATGATTACTTCTCATGGCAAAACGATGTCCCGCAATTGTGTTTAACTTTTGTGTGCGCCCAGTATGGAGCAACTACTTTCCAGCCGGGAAATTAGTTTGATTATCCAAAGGGTGCTTTAAGCTGTCGGGGTGATATTTTTTGTTAGGATTAAATATTTTGTCTTGAGATTTTAGATGTGTTGATAGAAAAACAAGTAGTCCAAAAAGTAATACTCTCATTATCAATAGTATTTCTTGAGATGACTCAATTGTCAAAATAATTCATTTGGCGCCACTATCCCGATGCAATTGTGCCCAACTATAAGCTATACGCCGTGGGTCTATATAGGAATCAAATTTAGGAAAAATTATAACCTATTGCACCTTATAATATGGAGCGACACGCTTCTCGCTTTTATATAGCCGACCTTCTTTTAAGTCTAAATACATTGGTGGAGCGGCAGACCCAGAATTTAAAGTGTTATCTGCTGGATCAAAAGTAGCTTCATGGACCGGCAATGGGCGATCTTCCGAGTGTTTCATATTTTTCCAACCTTCCATGTCATAGTCATTATTTCCCCATTTGTGATTAGAAACTTCATATTTTACATCAGCAGATCGGATGAAAATAGTATCCCTGATGGTACGCATCCCAATCTCAGCAGCAGTTTCAGGGTTGACAACCTTGAATGAGTACTCCCGGACATACGTTCCCGAAATCTCATCTTGCGATCTGGAATGATCCCCTTAGCCGTTGTTGGTGTTCCCGTCTCGGGGTCACCAACAACAATTGGAACAAATCCTGATATTGATATGCATTGATAAAAATATTTTTATCCAATAAAATAAGTGGATTACAAATAAATATTCTTCGCGCGGATTACCGAAGCCATAATGCTAAGAGCAATTTCTTTTGCTCCCAGCGCATGAATGTCTACCCCAATGGGCGCTTCAATCTTTTTGATTTCCTCTTCTGTAAATCCAGCCTGGGTCAGGCGTACTATGCGTTTTTCATGAGTCTTTCTGCTGCCCAGCGCCCCGATGTAGGCCACCTTGGATCGCAAAAGGATCTTCAACGCATCATCATCAATCTTGGGGTCATGCGAGAGAATCACTGCGTAGCTATAAGCATCCAGTGGAAAATCGTTTAATACCTCAGAGGGGTATTTCACCATTATGTTATCTGGAGCATACTCAAAGCTCGTCTTGTCTGCAAAGGCGCCACGCGGATCAATCACGATGGTCTCAAAGTCATGAAGATGGGCCAGTTGCACAAGGTCGGCTGTGATATGAGCGGCGCCAATGATTAGCAATTGGCTTCGCCGCGGAAAGACATGAATAAAGTACTGCGTCTCACCCAAGGTATAGGTTTCGTGTATCCTCTTGTCGTAAACCTCCCTGCCCTTTTGCAATACTTCCTCAGGAATGACCGCACCGGTCACGCGGCCATCCATTGACAAAAAAGTGTTTTGAGAATTTCCGTCGGTCAAAGTCGTGATGAGCACACCACTCTTGTTTTCTTTCAGTGATTGAATAAGTATTTGCCACACTTCGGCCTCCTCCGATTTATCAGTCGGAATGGCTTGCAGATACACCTGAACTTTTCCACCACAGGTAAGTCCTACTGACCACGCCTCATCATCGCTGACTCCGTAAGCCAACCGTTTACCCATTTGATTGGCAATCACATTCTTTGCTTCTTTCATAACGGCACCTTCCACGCATCCGCCGCTCACGGAACCTGCCATTTCTCCTGTATTAGAGATAACGAGAACAGAACCTGCAGGTCTAGGCGAAGATCCCCAGGTTTGGATGACCCTGGCAAGCGCAAAGGATTTTCCTTGCCGTGTCCATTCTGTAATTTGTGGCAAAAGTTCTTTCACTCGAAGAAATTAAAATGTTTTCAAGCCTGAACAAGGGGCGGTGAACACCGATAGTACTTTCAAGAAAAATATACTTAAATTTATATTCATGCCGCCTGGAAATAAATCTTGCCTTTGCCCAAAGAATCACAAAGTAAGGATTAATAATCCTGATTATCCACTACTGAACAGTTTGCTGATCATCCTTCTGCCAAAATGCCCTTTCTGCATTATGGCCTACACCAGCGCCATTACCGTATGCAGCACACGGTCGTTGACGGAATACTCTCCCCAGTGGACGTCATGGATTTCAATCAGCTTTACCGTGTTGACATTGATTATTGTGATATGGAACTATAAAGGAATCAGAACAATCCTCGCAAGTCTCCTGATATTGTCAGGGCTCTTCTTTATCATCCAAAGTGAATTAATTTCTGGTCTACTCACCACCTACTATTGGGGTTGCGTCTTTTTATTCACAGGCATTTGGGTGAATGGGAGCCTCCTTTATTTTGTCAGAATGATTTTCTTCAAATGGTCAGCTAGACTTATTCCGTCATGGCCAAGATAAAATTCACCTCTGCACTCACACGTTTCTTTCCCAATCTCACTGAAATGGAAATTCAGGGTAGCACCGTGAAAGAAGCGTTACTCAACGTAGAAAAAAATTGTCCCGGCATCCTGAACTACCTGATAGAAGATAACGGCCAACTGCGCAAGCATGTCAATATTTTTCTGGGCGACGAACTCATCAAGGATCGGCAAACCCTGAAAGATGAAGTCTCTTCAAAAGACGAACTATTGGTTTTCCAGGCCCTCAGCGGCGGCTGACAAATATCCTTATGAAGACCCAACTCCTGGTCGGTACCTCCAAAGGGCTTGTCATTTTCAAATGCATAGATAAGCGGTGGTCCATCGAAGCTGTACAATTTGAAGGATTACCCGTTTCGCTTGTGTACGTGGATGACCGTTCTCACACGTGGTGGTTGGGCATTTCACACCGACACTGGGGTGAAAAACTTCACTACTCAAATGATGAAGGAAAAACATGGCTTGAGGCCGCACTGCCCTCTTACCAAAATTATTATTACAAGAAAAGTATCCCGGCCGCTCTGAAGCGAATATGGGTCATGCAACATGCAGGAAAAGATCGTCCACAAGGACTGTGGCTGGGGACGGAACCTGGAGGATTATTTTACAGCGACGACAACGGGAAGAACTTCCACTTGATAGAAAGTCTGTGGAATCACCCGAGCCGTACCGATGAAACACAGTGGTTCGGGGCAGGCAAGGATTATCCCTTTATCCATTCCATAGTACTGGACCCGCATAATAGCAATCATTTGTATATCGGCATCAGTTGCGCCGGTATTTTTGAAACCAATGATGCCGGACAAAGCTGGCAAGCCAGGAACAAGGGATTGAAAGCTGCCTACCTGCCCAACCCTTCCGCGGAAATGGGGCATGATCCCCATCGCGTGCTGATGTGCTCAAAAAACACTTCCGTAATCTGGCAACAAAATCATTGTGGCATTTTCCGAACTGAAAACTGTGGAGCCGTCTGGAATGATGTAAGCGGAACCGATGGATTTCCATTATATGGATTTGCACTCGCTATTGACGAAGAGAATGAAAATGTGGCGTGGGTCATTCCTGCACAAAGTGATGAAGACAGAACTCCTCCGGGATTGAAACTTACAGTTTGTAAAACCGAAGACTGTGGCAAGTCCTGGCAGTCAAAAACGAAAGGGCTTCCCTCTGGTCTTTCCTTCGACCTGGTTCTCAGGCACAGTTTCGTCAGAAAAAACAATATTCTCTGTTTCGGATCTACCAACGGCAATCTCTACGCATCAGAGGATCATGGGGAATCCTGGCATGAATTGTCAAAAAATCTGGCTTCTGTCTTGCATTTGGCATTTTCATAAAAAATAAACCGTTCAAGCCTATTAATTGAAAGTCCCTGTATTTCGTCTTTTAATTCAACTATTTTCTTGTTAGCTTTCTTACCTGCATTTCAAGAGAGTTTTGTTTTTCTCACCACTAAAATTCTGTTATGATTCCTGCTCAATTTGATTATTCATCACCTACCACGCTTCAGGAAGCATTGTCTTTATTGAAGCAACATGGCGATGAAGCGAAGATCCTTGCAGGCGGTCACAGCCTTATCCCGATGATGAAGCTGCGGCTGGCCTCCCCCTCACACCTGATCGACATCAATAACATTCCCGGTCTTTCTTACATCAAGGAAGAAGGGGGCTTCCTTAAAATAGGGGCCATGACAAGGGAAGTGATGCTCGAAGAGTCTGACCTGGTACGTTCGAAGTATCTCATCTTCGTTGATGCCTCAAAACTTATTGCTGATCCTCAGGTACGCAACATGGGTACCCTCGGCGGCAATATTGCTCATGGAGATGCCGCCAATGATCATCCAGCCGTGATGCTTGCCTTGCGAGCCGAAGTGGTTATCACTGGAGAAAAAGGTTCTCGCACAGTACCCATCGACGAGTTCTTCTTTGGTTTCTATTCCACAGCGGTTAAGCAAGGTGAAATCCTTACGGAAATAAAAATACCCATCCCCGCGAAGGGAAGCGGAGGCGCATACCACAAGCTGGAAAGGAAAGTTGGAGATTACGCAACCGCTGGAGTTGCCGTCCAGCTTACCCTGGATGCAAAGGGAGCCTGTTCCAGCATTGGCATAGCTTTGACTAATGTCAACGCCACTCCGCTCCGGGCAAAAAGGTCCGAAGAAGCGCTGAAGGGTAAACAACCAACCGATGCGCTGATCGAACAGGCCGCCTTGTTTGCCGCACAAGATTGCAATCCCTCCCAGGACTTGCGTGGGGATGAAGAATACAAGCGCGCCATGGTCAAAGTGCTGGTGAAAAGGATGATACATAAAGCAATCGGCAGGGCTAAATAAAATATTTAAAGTCTTAACACATGGAAAAAGAAATTACTGTCACCCTCAATGGTGAACAAAAAACACTGACAGTGGAGCCAAGGCTACTGCTCGTCCACCTGATCCGGGAAAATCTAAACCAGACCGGAACACATATCGGTTGTGACACTTCCAACTGCGGTGCCTGTACAGTACTCCTCGACGGAAAATCAGTCAAGTCTTGCACCATCCTGGCTGTTCAAGCCAATGGAAAGAAAATATCAACCGTAGAAGGCCTGGCTACGGCCGAAGGTTTGAGCGCGATCCAGGAAGGATTCAAGGAAAATCATGCCCTGCATTGCGGTTTTTGTACTCCAGGCATGATGATGCGAGTCGTGGAGTTACTGCAAAAGAATCCCAACCCAACTGAAGAAGAAATCCGGTGGGGCATTTCCGGCAACCTATGCCGGTGTACAGGCTACAACAACATTGTGAGGGCCGTTCAATATGCCGGAGCGAAAATGAGAGGCGATAAGCTGCCCTCTACCGAACCAATTTTTGTATAACCCCAACGAAAAAAAATCTACCATGATACAAGAATGTAAAACCTCGAAAGCCATCAGCGGCATGGGTCATTCCATGAAGAGGAAAGAAGATGCACGATTCATCCAGGGAAAAGGGCATTACGTTGATGATATAAAACTTGATGGAATGCTCTACATGGACATAGCGAGAAGTCCGTACGCGTATGCCAAAATCAAAAAGATAAATATTGACAAGGCCATGAAAGTACCCGGTGTTGTGGCTGTCATTACCGGACGTGATCTGGAGAAATATAATTTACACTGGATGCCCACCCTCATGTCGGATACACAGATGGTGCTTCCCACGGATACTGTCATGTACCAGGCCCAGGAAGTGGCCGCTGTCATTGCCACGAGCCGCTATGCAGCGGCCGATGGCGTAGAAGCTGTTGAAGTGGAGTACGAAGTGATGAAGCCGGTCATGGATCCCTATAAGGCCACCGATCCCTCATCGCCGGTTTTGCGCACCGACAAGAAAGGTAAAACCGATAATAAAATATGGCATTGGGAAGTAGGCGACAAGAAAAAGACCGATAAGCTTTTTGAAACTGCCGAAGTGACCGTCAAGGAAGAAATTTATGTCCCTCGCATTCACGTGGCATCCATTGAAACTTGTGGTTGTGTTGCCGATTATGACAAGGTCAATAATCACCTCACGATGTACATGACAACGCAGGCACCCCATGCGATTCGTACAGTGATTGCGTTGGTAGCAGGACATGTAGGATTAACAGAAGAAAAAATACGGGTTATATCGCCCGATATCGGTGGTGGTTTTGGTGGCAAGGTGCCCGTGTATCCGGGTTACGTCATTGCCATCGCAGTGTCCTTCCTGGTTGGAAAGCCTGTCAAGTGGATTGAAGACAGAAGCGAGAACCTTCAGGCGGACTCCTTCGCCCGTGACTATCATATCACGGCAGAGATGGCTGGAACGAAAGCTGGAAAAATCCAGGGCATTCGTTTCAAAGTACTCGCGGATCATGGATATACTGATGCCAGTGCAAACCCTTCAAAGTTCCCTGCTGGGATGTTTTCTATCTGCACAGGTTCTTATGATTATGATACCGCCTTTGTCGAGGCCGACGCGGTGTACACCAACAAGCCTCCTGGCGGTGTGGCGTATCGCTGTTCCTTCCGGGTAACGGAGGCAGTCCAGGGAATTGAACGGATCACCGATAAGTTTGCCCAAACTATCGGCATGGATCCGGCGGCTTTCAGATTTAATAATTTCATCAAGAAAGAACAATTCCCATGGAAATCACCCACAGGCTGGATCTACGACAGCGGCGATTATGCGCCGGCCTTACAAAAGGCGATGGACGTGATCGGATATGATGCCTTGAGAAAAGAACAAGTTGAAAAGAGAAAGAAGGGAGAAATCATGGGCATTGGAATCTGTAGCTTCACCGAAGTAGTGGGTGCCGGACCCTCCAAGGATTTTGATATTCTCGGCATCAAGATGTTTGACAGTGCGGAGATCAGGGTCCACCCTACCGGCAAAGCCATTGCAAGATTCGGAACAAAGTCACAGGGCCAGGGACATGAGACGACCTACGCCCAGATTATTGCAGAAGAACTCGGGATCCCCGCAGAAAACATACAGGTGGAAGAAGGTGATACCGATACAGCTCCCTACGGGCTCGGAACATATGCCAGCCGCAGTACGCCGACCGCCGGGGCCGCCGCCGCCATGGCTGCGCGCAAGCTTCGCGACAAAGCAAGAAAAATTGCTGCGTACTTGTTGGAAGTAAGCGAGGCGGATTTGGAATGGGAACCTGGTGTATTCTCCGTTAAAGGGGCGCCTGACAAGAAGAAGACCATCCAGGAAATAGTTTTCGCGGCCTATACCAATCACCCACCGGGGATGGAAGCTGGATTTGAAGCCACCCACTATTATGACCCGCCCAATTTGACATTTCCTTTTGGTTCTTACATCTGTGTAGTGGATATTGATAAGGAGACATGTGAAATTAAAGTAAGAAGGTTTGTCGCCATCGACGATTGCGGTAACATCATTAATCCAATGATTGTACAGGGGCAGGTCCATGGAGGGCTGACACAAGGAATCGCTCCAGCCATGTATGAGGAGTTGATTTACGATGAGGAGGGCAATATCCTGAACGGTACGTTTATGGATTATCTTGTACCTACCGCCGTTGAGTCCCCCAGTTGGGAGACAGGCCATACCATAACGCCATCACCTCATCACCCGATTGGTGCCAAAGGTGTCGGCGAATCACCGACCGTAGGTGCGCCTCCGGCAATCGCCAACGCCATTGTTGATGCGCTGCTTCCGTACGGAATTTCCCACATGGATATTCCGATTACACCATACAAAGTATGGAAGGCATTGAAGGCCAAAGGCGTTGTAAAGGCGATCTAAACATACAGTCTTTGCGGTTAAATAACCTTTGCCGCGAAGGCGTTGAGGCACAGAGAATTTCGCACCTCAAATAAAATGGTGGCCCGAAAAGCCACCTTATTTTTCACTATAAATTATTGACCTCTGTAATCATTTTGAACCTCTCATTGTTAGGGAATAAACACAGAATATGAAAACCACGATTGATAAAGCATTTCAACTACAAGAGCCCATTGCCAAGGTGTGGAACTATCTTAGCGATCCTACCAAAATTGTTGCCTGCGTCCCCGGCGCATCAATTACAGAAAAAGTTGATGACCGGAATTATAAGGGGCAGGTTACGTCCTCTTTCGGCCCTGTGAAGGCGAGCTATAACGGAGAAATCAATATTTCAGAACTGGACCCGGTAAATCACCGGATGACGCTGGTGGGCAAAGGTGTTGATTCAAAAGGAAAGGGAAGCGCGGATATGACCATGGTAGGAATACTGAAGGAAGTCAAGGGCGAAACCCTCGTAAAATTTTCTATGGAAATTTCCATCACCGGCATGCTGGCACAATTCGGCGCACGTCTCATCAAAGATGTTTCCGATCAACTGTTGAATCAATTCATGGACAATTTCAAAAACAGGCTGGCTGGTCAGGAAGTCGACAATAAAATGAGTGGTACCTCTATGGTCGGTACCGTTTTGAAGAGTACACTAGGTGGTATTTTTGGAGGCGATAAAGACAAATCATGATTAAAGAAGTTTCTTCATTTGTAAGTTCTTTTGACAAGTTAGGATACGTCGTTGACGAGGAACTTGCCACCGTATTGTTCCTGATGACGAAACTTCAAAAACCCTTGCTGCTCGAAGGTCATCCGGGCGTCGGCAAGACCGAAGTCGCAAATATCCTGGCGGCACACCTGGGCACAGAGCTGATCCGACTCCAATGCTATGAGGGACTCGATGTGCATTCATCTGTGTACGAATGGAATTATCAAAAGCAGTTGCTTTCCATCAAGATCCAGGAGTCAAACCAAAAAACAGACATCGAAAAGGAAAAACATATTTTTGGAAAAGACTTCCTGATGCCACGACCCTTGTTGAAGGCGATATCCGGAAAAGATAAAAGCCCGGTTCTGCTGATCGATGAAATTGACCGGGCGGACGAGGAGTTCGAAGCATTTCTGCTAGAACTTTTATCCGTATACCAAATCAGCATCCCGGAATTTGGAACCATTAAAGCTGCCCATCCCCCCTTGGTCATTCTTACCTCCAACCGGACCCGGGAACTGAGTGATGCGTTGCGCCGGCGTTGTCTTTATCATTGGGTGAATTATCCTGATTTTGAAAAGGAATTGAAAATCGTGCACAAACACCTTCCTGACATTGAACAAGAACTTTCTGAGCAACTGGTAAGGATCATCCATGTATTGCGCAACAAAGGACTGGAGAAATCACCAGGCATTTCAGAAACGCTTGACTGGGCCATGAGCCTTCATGCACTCGGCAAAAAGGAACTGGACGAGGAATCTTTCAATCGTAGCCTGGGTTCTGTTCTGAAATCGTATTCAGACACCGAGAAAATAAAATCGGAAGGCCTGGTCCGTCTCCTGGAAGAGTCAAACACCTGAAGTCATGGCCGCTCCCTGTTATCGCGATTACAAAAGCATCACCCAATCGATCATAGGTTTTGCAGACTACGCCAGGGCCCACGAGTTAAATGTTGGCATTCGCGAAGCACAGGAAGCCATCAAGGTAGCATCCCTCGGCCTGATGGAGGACAAAACATCTTTCCGATACGCGTTGAAGTCCGTCTTCTGCAGCTCCGCTGACAACACCGTCATTTTCGATGAGCTGTTCTCAAATTTCTGGGAGACACCCTACGAATACATCAAAAGTAATTTCGAGATCAAAAGCAAAATCAATGTACCTAAGCCCGCCGTTCGCTCTTTGGTGTTTGTCGGAAAAGGTAAAAGCATGGAAGGAAAGGAAGAGGATACCCATGAAATCTCGGGGGCCAATAAAATTGAAAAGCTTCGGAAGACAGACTTCTCCAGAGTGTCAGACATTGACAGCACTTTCCTTGAAAAACTAGCCATGAATTTATGGCGGCAAATGAGCCGGCGCCTGAAAAAAAAATTGAAACAGTCCAACACGAAAGGCACAATCGATATCCGCAAAACTATCCGATGCAATATCGGTCGGGGAGGAACCATGCTGGAATTGAAATTGAAGAATAAAAAACCAGATAAAAACCGTTTAGTCATCCTGTTGGATGTCAGCGGGTCTATGGATAAATACAGCTTTTACCTGCTTCGGTTTATCCTGGCTTTGCGGGCCTATTTCCAAAATGTCGAAGCTTTTATTTTCAGCACCAAACTGGTACGCATTACAGAATTCCTGAAAATTAATAACCTGGACAGCGTCCTGACTCATCTCTCTATGGGGGCTGACAACTGGTCGAGCGGAACCAAGATTGGTATGTGCCTGCACTCATTCAACGAGATCTATGCAAAACGCACCCTCAACGGAAGGTCGATGACGATCATCCTGAGTGATGGACTGGACACGGGAGAACCGGAAGTGCTCTCCAATGAGTTGAATAAGATTAAACGCAGAACCCGCAAATTGATATGGCTGAATCCCTTGAAGGGAATGGATGGATACCAGCCTCTTGCCCGGGGCATGAAAGCTGCTCTGCCCGAGATCGACGTTTTCAAATCAGCCCACAGTCTTGAAAGTATTCTTGAACTTGAACGATATTTGGCCGATGTCTGACGAATATTTAGATCAATACAACAAACTGTACCAGGAACAGGTGCCTTTTGCCACTGCAACGGTGGTGAACCGCGTTGTGCCCTCCAGCGGCAAACCAGGAGACCGCGCCATTATTACACAGGATGGAAGCATTAAAGGATGGATAGGCGGCGGCTGTACCCGCGGCATAGTTTTGAAAGAAGCCCTATTGGCTATCCAACAAGGCAAACCCAGACTGGTTAGTATCAGTCCTGATTCTGATAAAGCCGTACCCAAAGGCGTGATATCCTATAATATGACTTGCCAAAGCGGTGGTTCTGTGTCGGTCTACATTGAGCCAGTGCTTCCACGTCCGCAAATCATGATCCTGGGAAAATCGCACATCGGGATGGCACTTGCAAAACTTGCTAAAGCCACCGGATATCAGGTTACGGCAATCTCCAAGGGCGCTGACAAGCATGCATTTCCCTCAGCGGATAAAATCGTAGACCACGATATCATCGAGAAATCCATGATGTCGCCAGCTACCTATGTAGTGGTTTGCACACAGGGAGAGAATGATGCGCAGGCATTGCTCCAGGCTATCCGTTCCGGGGCCCCTTACGTTGCCTTTGTCTCCAGCTACCGAAAGGCCAATGCCATTTATAATGACTTACAAAAACAGGGCGTTACCTTGGATGAGCTTCAACGCGTGAAGACACCTGCTGGCCTCAATATTAATGCAAAGCTTCCCGAAGAGGTGGCCGTCAGCATCCTGGCCGAAGTGATTTCCCTTTTCCGTAAGGAAAACAATCCTGGTGACCTTAAGGCAGAGTCTAAACTCAACATGGATGAGTATTTTATCAATCCCGTCTGTAACATTCCCATTCAGAAAAGCACGGCCAAACACATCATCGCATACAAAGACATTAAATACTATTTCTGCTGTGATGGTTGCAAGATTTCGTTTGAGGCGGACCAGGAAAAATATGCTTTGAAAAAAGCTAACTGACTGGCAGTTCCGGATCCACTTCACGACGCCAGCCAAGAAGTCCTCCTTTCATATTCTTTAAATTATTAAATCCAAATTCGGTCTGGAGTTTCTGAACAGCCTGAAAACTTCTTTGTCCGCTTTTGCAATGAACTACCACCAGTCCCTCCTTTTGAATTAAAGATACGTTCTCTTTAAGGGATTTCAGTGGAATGTTAATCGCTCCGATGTTCACCATTTGGTATTCCAGCGGTTCGCGGACATCAATGAACTGAAATGTATTGCCTTCGCGTATCAATTCCCTGACCTCCAACGGGCTTATTTCCTCTACAGAATTATCCACCCCCGCATGGCCTGGATTGCAAAATGCTTCATAGTCGATCAGTTGATGGATCGTTGGATGCGTGCCTGACAGAGGGTTATCGGGATTGGATTTGAGCCGAAGAAATCTCGTAGAGAATTCCAGACCATCAAATAGCAATAGTCTGCCACTGAGCGTCGTCCCAATGCCCGCCAGTATTTTGATAGCCTCATTGGCTTGCATGGATCCTATAATGCCTGGCAGAACACCCATGACGCCACCTTCAGCGCAAGAAGGAACCATTTCGGGCGGTGGTGGTTCAGGGAACAGGTCGCGGTAATTGGGACCGCGGTTCCCCTGGGAGTCTGGTTGATTGAAAACACTTACCTGACCTTCAAATCTGAAAATGGCACCATAGACCAGTGGTTTGTTGAGCAATACGCAAGCGTCATTTACGAGATACCGCGTTGGAAGATTGTCGGAACCATCAATCACCAGCGAATATTGGGAAAGAATATCCATTGCGTTTTCAGCAGAGAGTATGCTTTCATATGCCTCAACCTGAATATGAGGATTCTGTTCCTGGAGCCTCTCCCTCGCAATGAATGATTTTGATTTGCCCAGATCCTGCTGCTTATAAAGAATCTGTCGCTGCAGGTTGGAAGCATCTACTTTGTCAAAATCAACAATTCCAATACGACCCACACCAGCAGCTGCCAGGTAGAGTAAAGCTGGTGAACCAAGGCCCCCTGCCCCGATGACAAGAACACTTCCGTCCTTCAGCTTCTGCTGGCCCTCAAGCCCCAGATCTGGCAAAATGATTTGCCGGCTATACCGCAATAATTCCTGATTGCTAAACATGATCTTTTAAAGAGATGAATCCAGAATTAATCAAATTTACATACAGAATTCTTATGAAATACCCCTTTAATTATTGTCTTGATTTTGACTGAGAATACCTCGTTACGCTACAAATTCATCGTCACCGAAGTATAATAGAATCCGCCTACGGATGGACCCCCCAGGTAGGATCTGTAATATTGGTTCAGGACGTTGGTTGCACCCAGTTTGATCCTTACTTTATTCCAGAGAAAATTGACCTGTGCGTCAATTTTTTGTTGAAAGTAAGAGGTCATCCAAGAAGGAATTTGCATAAAATCGTTCATCTGATTTCTCTTGTAATTTGATTTTTGAAAGTATATATTGATAAGGTTATTCCACGCTTACCCTAATTCTTACTGCCATGATTAAAATCACCGAAAAGCCAATTGATGTACAAAAAGTCATCGAAACGGCCTCCAGCTTAGGTGCAGGGGCCGTTAATGTTTTTATAGGTAGCGTACGCAACACTGCACACAACAAAAATGTGGTTTGGCTTGAATATGAAGCCTACGAAGGTATGGCCGTTGCCGAAACCCGGAAGATCATTGATGAGGCAGCCCATCGCTGGCCCCTGATGGGCTGGGCCGTCAGCCACCGCGTGGGAACCTTAAAACCGGGTGAAGTGGCCGTGGCTGTGGCCGTCTCCACCAAGCACCGCAAAGAGTCATTTGAGGCCTGCCAATTCATTATTGATGAAATAAAAAACAAGGTCCCGCTCTTCAAAAAAGAAGTATTCGAAGATGGCGAGGAGTGGGTGGGTGCTCGCCCGCAGGCAACAACCAATTTGAATTAACTGGCAGAGCCTTCGTCCCGGTAGGGAGGAAGCATTGGCAATACTGCTAATTACTTACCCGGCTTGTCCGTAAGAACAAAATATTAAATTAAGCGAAATAATTATTGGACCCCCAGGGGCCTGCCCCATTCAAACTGATAATTTTTTACCAGGTTTTTGTCCCCGCGGCACCGTTCTAAACCTGCCTTAAAATCATAAAACTAACGATCACAATGACCCATGATACAATCAGTCCTGTCAAAAAAATGATCGCCAAATCCCGGTGGATCGGATTGACCCCAGGAAAATAAATTTTAAATACTTTCATGCGCCAACTAATCTCTAATAAAAATAAAAAGAAGGCTGCTAAAAGGTTGGGGAATATTTACAAACAGACTGAGGCCGTAAGATTTTCGTTCAGATTACCGTTCTGGGGAGCATCAGGGTTGAATCAAACTTAATTTATCGTTCAGGTCAACTCCTGTAACTGATTCATAGTGTGATACTTTTCATTACAAGAGGTCCATGATATTCTCCTTTTGCCCAATGTAAGGTCAGAGCTCCCTTTCCATGAATCGGTGAAAAAATCACTTTCTAAGGAAATCTGTCTTTCCTCCCCGCTTCTCCAGAAGTTTAATTTCCTCAACAACCATATTCTGCGACAGGGCCTTACACATATCATACACGGTGAGCGCAGCGATAGTGGCAGCCGTCAATGCCTCCATTTCTACACCCGTTTTTGCAGTGACGATTGCTGTAGATTCAATAACGACCCTTTCACCCTGGACTGTAATGTGAACCTTACAATCTTCCAAACCCAGGGGATGGCAAAATGGGATGAGTTCTGCGGTCTTCTTGGCACCCATTACGCCGGCAATGATGGCTGTCTGAAAAACGGGGCCTTTTTTCGTAATCAGCTCGTTATTCTTTATTTCAGAAATAATCTCCTTGCCGAGGAAAATAATTGCCTGGGCTCTGGCCATCCGCCTCGTAATTTTCTTTTCAGAAACATCTACCATTTTTGGATTGCCGGATGGATCAATATGGGTGAGCTTTTTTTTCATTCCAGCGGCAGCGGGTCGATTACTTAAATTTCCTTTGACTCCCTGCAGTTATAGTTTCCTTTTGTAGATTCGTCAAAATTAATGATTTCATGGTCAGCGTTACAGAAGCAACCGCTTTAATTCAGCAGCATCTTTACCGGCCGGCAAAAGAAAGGATCAAGATCGATCGAGTGGAGGG
>JAYWDP010000157.1:0-2271 GCA_043779775.1 Cyclobacteriaceae bacterium | reverse complement strand
CAAAATTCATCCGCCCCGGGGCAAAAAGGATCAGTGCGACCTGCAGCCGGAGCCAGCTGATCGCCACTTCTTTTATGAATGAGGATGGAAGCGTAGTCGTTGTTGTAATGAATCAAAGTAACAAACCCATAAGTTATAAGTTGTGGATAGCAGGGAAGACCGCGGATGTGGAAAGCTTGCCCCACTCGATTCAGACATTGATATTATAATTCGCACAGCAAACAATTCAATACAACATCAAAGCCTATGAAAAAAATTATTCTTTCTTTCTTCCTCTTTCTTACCAGCGTATGTTTTGCGTTCGCGCAACCTCCGTCAACCTATGTCCGGGTGGTCGTTGCGCCGGACCGCAGCGATTGGATGTACAAACCCTATGAGTCGGTCCTTTTTAAAATAACCGTTTTGAAAGACGGCAATCCCATTAAAAATGTTAAAATTAAGTATGCCGTAGGCCCTGAAAAAATGGACCCCTATAAAAAGGATTCTACAATCTCAGCGAATGGAATCTGGTCAATTCCCGTATTCACGCTTAGGGACCCTGGATTTCTTCAATGTATCGCCACAGCAACCTATGAAGGGAAAGAGTACCGCGGTCTCGCTACAGCGGGATTTGAACCGGCGTCGATAAAACCTACAGTTGCTAATCCGGCAGATTTCATTTCCTTCTGGGATAACGCCAAGGTTGAGCTTGCCAAAATTCCACTGGATGCCAGGATGACATTAATGCCAGAGCGATGCACGGAGAATGTCAATGTTTATCAAGTCAACATCCAGAATTATCGCGTCGGTGCCAGACTCTATGGGATTTTATGCGTTCCCAAAAAGGAAGGAAAGTATCCAGCGCTGCTTCGCGTACCAGGCGCTGGGATCAGGCCGTATAGCGGGGATGTAACTACTGCTGAGAAAGGTGTGATCACCCTGGAGATTGGAATTCATGGAATACCGGTTAACATGGACGTCAGTGTTTACAACAACCTTGGTACCGGTGCTTTAAATGGATATTGGACGCTGAACCTTGACAACAAAGACCGCTATTATTATAAAAGAGTTTATATGGGCTGTGTCAGAGCCAATGATTTTCTCGTGAGCTTGCCGCAGTTTGATGGCACCCATCTCGCTGTTGCCGGCGGAAGTCAGGGAGGAGCGCTTTCAATTATTACTGCTGCCTTAGACCCACGCGTAAAATACCTCGGCGCTTTTTTTCCTGCGCTGAGTGATGTGACGGGTTATCTGCAGGGCCGTGCCGGAGGTTGGCCACATATGTTTGATAAAAGCAATGCCGTGTTCAATAATTCAAAAGAGAAAATTGAGACCATGGGCTACTATGACGTAGTCAATTTTGCCCGTCAGTTGAAAGTTCCGGGCACGTATTCCTGGGGTTTCAATGATGAGACATGTCCACCCACTTCCATGTACGCTGCTTACAATGTGATCAGCGCTCCGAAGACATTAAACCTCGTGTTGGAAACAGGCCATTGGACGTATCCGGAGCAGAATGAAAAAATGGGTGCCTGGTTGGTTGACAGGTTAAAGGAAGTTAAATAGTTGATGGTTGATCCTGCCAATCGTTGTTATTATAAGTTGTTCAAAATAGCACTAATGACAACGTTAAATTCCGCTTTAATGTGAGGCTAACCAATTAAAATTGTTGTTAGTTATTTCGTTAGATCCTACGAACGACTAACAACAATCAACCAACAACGATTAATACATGATACCCGCTGTGAGTAAAACCATGCCTAATATGCTTGCAACAACCATCGAAGTTGCTATCAGCACTACACCAACGACGACCATATAAATCACTTTCGAGTCTTCGGGGGTCTTCTTCATGGGACCTACGCCCAGATACATCAGGTAAATGGAATAGATTCCCCCGGCGAATCCAGCCATTGCGCCGATCACAGGAATGATGCCCAATATTCCGGCCACCCAGCTCGCCGTCGAAGAAAAGGCAACCAGTTGTGCTGATTTGTTCAGATCCTTTTCTGACTTGAAGTTAGTCGCCAGTAAATCAACCGCGTAGGTGGTGATAACATAGGAGAGGATGGTGCTGACATACGTAATGATCGCGGTGATAGCGACGAATCGTGTGCCGGCCCCGGGGAAAATGACGAGTCCGCTGAGCAAGCCTGCGATGGCAGGGATCGCAGCTAGCGGAATTACATAAGAGGTTAACAGCGAAGATAAAGTATCGGATTCGCCGGCAACAACCGGCCATTCCGTTTTGGGTGTGAGCAGAATGTTTTTAGCTCTTTCAACGAGGTTCAT
>JAYWDP010000156.1:0-2274 GCA_043779775.1 Cyclobacteriaceae bacterium | reverse complement strand
TTAAGCCCCCATCAACTGTATTCAGCATGCAAAATCAACGATCAAAATTTTCACTTGCTAAAGCCGTGACGTATTTGAATTGTGCTTACATGTCACCTTTGTTAAAATCGGTGGAAAAGGCCGGCCTAACAGGTATACAGCGAAAGCGTAGCCCGTTTGCTATTTCTTCAGCGGATTTTTTTACTGAAGGAGAATTATTGCGGGCTGAATTCGCGGAATTGATCAATGCGAATGACCCCAAACGCATTGTGATCATCCCTTCCGTGTCGTATGGCATGGCTACGGTGGTGAAGAATGTTAAATTAATGCCGGGTAATAAAGTGGTTGTTGCGGCTGAGCAATTTCCAAGTAATTACTATCCATGGTTCCGACTCACCCAGGAGACCAATTCGATTCTGAAGATTGTCGCAGCGCCGGATGTTCGACAATCCCGTGGTAAAATTTGGAATGAAAATATTCTGGAGGCAATCGATGTAAAAACAAAAATTGTCGCCCTGGGCCATGTTCATTGGACGGATGGAACACGTTTTGCTTTGGAGCAAATAAGAAAACGAACCCGGGAAGTGGGCGCCTTGCTAATCATTGATGGAACCCAATCCGTGGGCGCCCTTCCCTTTGATGTAAAAAAAATTCAACCAGATGCCTTGATATGTGGAGGTTATAAGTGGCTGATGGGTCCGTATTCAATCGGTATGGCTTACTACGGTGAATATTTTGACGAAGGGAAGCCCATAGAAGAAAACTGGATTAACCGGCTTCACAGCGAAGATTTTACCGGACTTGTTAATTATCAAGCCGACTACCAGGATGGAGCGCTGCGATACGAGGTAGGAGAGCACAGTAATTTTATTCTTGTACCCATGATGCTGCAAGCGCTGAAACAAATCAATCAATGGAAGCCGGAGAACATCCAGCGATATTGTTCTTCAATCTCACACAAAGCGCTTCAGCAGTTGCGGGAGGAAGGATATTGGGTGGAAGAAGACAACCAACGGGGACAACATCTATTCGGGGTCCGCTTCCCTAAAAAGACTTCCACCGAAGTTGTTAAGGAGAAAATGCGGAAGAAGAAAATTTCAGTTTCTTTCCGCGGCGATTGCATGCGAGTGGCCCCCAATGTTTACAACAGTGCAGCGGATTTTGAAAAATTACTGAAGGTGTTGGTTTAGACCGTCGAAGGGCTATTCTTCCGTTACAACCACCGCAAGCTTTTTGCCATCACCGCTTACCGCCAACCGAGTAACCCCTTTCAGAACTTCGGAACCTGAAGAAACAACTACCTCATTCCACCCCGGGCCATTGGCGGGTTGGGTAAAATAAAGTTTAGGTCCATCGCTCATAAGTATTTTTCCATCCTGAAGCCAGCAAAGATCTTCGCTTCCGGTTACCGTAGGACCTATCATGGTGACTTGCAGGGTATGAGTGTTTATCTTTTTGATCATCCAATCTTTTTCGGTGAGTTTAGCAATAAAACTGATGGAACTTTCGCCCGGCACCTTATGCAGGGACCTTCCGATATTTTCCTCAAGGACGGTATCTTTTTTCATGGGCAACAGCACATAATGAAGTTGATTAGGGGTGCCCAGCACAAAAAGACCCAGGTGGCTGTTATCAGCCCAGACATGGTAGCCGACTTTCAAATTATTAATAATAATGGTTGGCTCACCCCCTTCGATCGGATACTTGCCGAGATCTTGTGTCCCATTGTCACGCTGGATGATGCAGGACAAATACTGCTCATCCAGGGTTAGCGTTGGGGAATATTCCCGCTCTGGGGTCTGTGTGATTGATTTAGTCTGCTTGGTCTTATAATCGTAACTCATCAGGTCCGTGCGACCTTCCTCATTAGCGGATGAATAAAAAATAACCGTATTGTGCGGATGTAAGAAGGGTTGATTGTCATAACCCTTGTGGTTCGTGATGTTTATCGGTTTGGAAATTGTGACTTTGTCTTTCTTTACAGACAAGTCAAAGAGATAAATTTCAGAAGGTGTTTGGGCAAATGAGAATTTTGCAACGAGAAAGAGAAATAGGATAAGGAGATTTTTCATGAGTTAAATTTAAGGGTTATTTAACGATCTGTCAGGTTTCAGACTTCAAATTTCATGTTACTTATTGTCCCACAATGAAAACGGCATTTGAAAACACCATCTTGCCGCTTTCCCAGAAGCATCGGAAAAGTGGATTGTCCGGCATATATACTATGTTTCCCTGCCCCTTTTCCTCCACACCGAATACAAGACTGTTGCTGAGCTTTTTATTGACTTTGTGCCC
>JAYWDP010000155.1:0-2278 GCA_043779775.1 Cyclobacteriaceae bacterium | reverse complement strand
TCATTGGCACCATAGTTCCATCGATTTCATACAATTTTAAATTCTGATCCGATGATGTATAAACTCAAATGTTGCATTTTCTTGGGATGGATAGCCATTTTATTTCTCTCATGTGAAAATAAAATCAATCCTACTTTGGAAACGGCAAACCCCGTGTATGTAGTGGACGCATGGCTCAACAACAAACCGGGTCCCCAGGTCATTGTCCTCACTAAGTCCCAATCCTATTTTGACAACACCCTTCCTCCGGGTGTGTCTGGTGCCTTGGTGCAAGTGAGTGATGACAAGGGCAAAGTCTATACTTTTCAGGAAAATAGTGCCATTCAAGGAAACTATGTATGGACGCCTGCGACCAATGAAGTATTTGGAACAGTGGGGTATAAATATCAGCTCAATATTCAGATTGCAGGTGAGATATTGACATCGACATCGAGGATGGGCCGGGTACCCCCTATTGACAGCATCGTCTATGATACAGATAAGCGTACCGGTAGCAATGATTTGATAACTCGGGGACAGTTTTGGGCGAAAGATCCAATAGGCTCCGGGGATGCTTATTGGATTCGGACCTATAAAAATGGTGTGCTGCTAAGTAAGCCGGTGGAGATTAATATCGCTTATGATGCCGGTTTTTCGGCAGGTGGAGTAACGGATGGCGTGACCTTTATTACTCCCATCCGAAGAGGCATCAATTCCAGTGACAAGGATGCCAACGACAAACAGCTAAATCCCATTGTATCTAATGATTCATTAAATGTCCAGATCCATTCAATTACGGTGGAAGCATTTAATCATTTGAATCAAGTGAAAGTACAAACGAATCGCCCCGGAGGGTTCTCCGAACTTTTTTCACGGCCCTTGGCCAATGTGTTGACAAATATCCAAAATGTGAATACGCAGGGAACCAATGTACAAGGGTTCTTCAATGTGGCCGCGGTATCAATGAGCGGGAAGCGTTTTAAAAAGTGAGATGGGTCGTATTTGATTGCCCAAACATGGTGATTTTCTTTCACCGGGTTTTTAATTTGGTTTTGATGATGTAGTTTTCAAGCTTAATATGTTTGACATGTCTTTATTTCGAGGGAGTATCTTTCTTATTTTCTTCATAAGTTATTTTCAATTACTGGCGCAGGAGTCAGTTACTCAGGAGACCAATGCGCCCAGTATTAAGTGGTACCAGATCAATACCCCCAACTTCAGAATTCTGTATCCGAAAGGATTCGATGATCAGGCCCAGCGTGTGGCGAACACCCTGGAGACCATCCGGGAACCTGAAGCCAAATCGATGGGCGCATTGCCGAAGAAAATATCCATTATTTTACAGAATCAATCCTCCATATCCAATGGCTTTGTTACGCTGGCCCCTAGGCGATCGGAATTTTACACAATGCCTGCACAGAATTATAATTTCGCGGGCACCAATGACTGGCTGAATACGTTGGCATCACACGAATATCGTCACATCGTTCAGTTTCAACGGAGTATCACCGGCTTCAATAAACTCGTTTACTATGCTTTTGGACAGCAGGCCCTGGCGGGTTTCGCTTTTGCCGCAGCACCTCAATGGTTTTGGGAGGGAGACGCCGTGGCTGCAGAGACAGCCTTCACACCAAGTGGACGCGGTCGTATTCCCAACTTTGACCTCGTCTTCAGGACCAACATCATGGAGGGTCGAACCTTCAATTACAATAAACAATACCTAAGGTCGTACAAGAATAACATTCCAAACCACTATGTGCTTGGCTATAATATGGTTTCCTTTCTCAGAAAGAAAACCGGTGATCCCTTGATTTGGGAAAAAATAACCGGACGGTCCTGGAATGTGCCTTTTATTCCTTTTGCCTTCTCCAATGCCATTAAGAAAGAAACGGGATTATACGTGAAGGATTTATATAAAGAGATGGCGCAGGAAAGAAAGAAGGACTATGAGTCGGCCATCCAAGGACTTGAGTTCAACGTATTTGAAACGGTCAGCAGAAGAAATTCATCTGCTTATACAGATTACTTTTATCCACAGCCACTTGAGAATGGAAAGATACTGGTGACAAAATCCGGCATTGGAGACATTGAAACTTTGGTGGTGCTTGCAGAAGGTGGAAAGGAAGAGGACCGGTATGTGCAAGGTATCATCAATGATGCCGGGATGCTTTCGGCAACTAATCAGCGGGTGGTATGGAATGAATATCGCTATGACCCGCGATGGCAGGTGCATACCTATTCCGTACTCAAGGGATATGACTTCGGCAGCAAAAGTGCGAGGATCATTTCTAATTATTCA
>JAYWDP010000154.1:0-6765 GCA_043779775.1 Cyclobacteriaceae bacterium | reverse complement strand
CCTTGAATTCAACTACAAAATCTACCAGTGCCTGTGAACTTTGTGTGTAGGCTGCAATTTCTGTATCCGGGTGCCAGTCGAGACAAACATCGAGGTCTGCAAAGAGTCCCTCGCGGGCCATATATATTTTCCCACCCACAGCCTCCTCGGCTGGTGTTCCATAAAACCGTATCGTTCCTGTCAGCTTCCCTTGTTGGATCAATTCCTTAATAGTAACTGCAGCCCCAAGGCTGGCAGCGCCAAATAAATTATGACCACAACCATGACCTGCTGCACCCGCTTCCAATGATTCTTTGGTGGGTTGTGCTTTTTGAGAAATGCCCGGCAGCGCATCAAACTCTCCCATGATGCCGATGATGGGCTTACCCGATCCAAATTCAGCTGTAAATGCCGTGGGCATTCCCGCCACCGACCTCTTTACATTAAATCCCTGCGCTTCCGCATAGTCTGCTAGCGCAGCGGATGATTTGTACTCTTTCAGTGCTGTCTCCGCAAATGCCCAGATCTTGTCGCTGAGTTCTATGAGCTCCTTCTGATGTTTGTCTACAGACTGAATTACCAAGGTCTTGGATGGGTCCGGCTTTGCTTTCTGTGCCTGGGCCGTGATCAATAGCAGCAGAAAAGCCAGCAAATAAATTTTCTTCATGACATTCATTTTATGTGACTTCTTGAAATTATTTAATGCGATTATATTTTTTCATAATGGCGATCAGGCGGTCGTGGGGGATGGCAAAAACTTTATTTCCATTTACACCCACCATCGTTTCCGCCGCGACCATGGCGTTGACGATAGCTTCTTCGGTGCCGGCGGTCACCGCTCTGAAGAGTGGATCGATTCGCTCATTGGGTAACATTTCAAGATGTGCGATGCCCTCCAATTTATCAACTTCCTTGTTCGCGGTTGAAAAGGCAATGAAAATATCACCTGAAGAATTTCCTCCGCGCCCACCCATAATGCCAATGCCAAGCGACACACGTTTTACAATCCTTTCCAACTGGTGCGGCAACAAGGGCGCATCAGTAGCCACGACCACAATGATGGAGCCCTGGTCTTTATCTTCCTTGCCGGGTAGCGGCATTAAATCAGGAATTTCTTTTCCCACAGGCACACCGGCAATCTGCAGTAATTCGCGCCTGCCATAATTCGCTTGTACCAGCACACCGACGGTATAACCGCCATCTTTTTCATCGAGCTTTCTTGAAGAGGTGCCGGTGCCTCCTTTGAATTGGTGTACAACCATGCCCGTGCCGCCACCTACATTTCCTTCCAAGACGGGGCCCGATGAAGCTGATTCCATCGCAGCAAAGACATGTTCCTTTTTTAAGTGAAATCCATTGATGTCATTCAGGAAGCCGTCCCAGGTTTCGGCAACTACCGGAAGACTGATGTCGCCTGAATAGTCATTTGACTTTGCTTTACTCACATACCATTCGACGACCGCATCGCGTACAACACCTACACTGTGTGTGTTTGTAATAAGAACGGGAGAGCCCAGGCAACCGGATTCATCCACCCAGGTGGTTCCCGTCATCTCTCCATTGCCGTTCAACGTGAACCAGGCTGCAAAAACGCGTTCCAAAGAATTTTTTCCTTTTGGAAAAATGACGGTAACGCCAGTGCGCACCGGTCCTTTTCCAGGGATAAGTTTGCCGTTCCCTTCAATCAATGTTTTGAAACCAACTTCAACGCCTGGCACATCGGTGATGGCATTATACTTTCCCGGAGTTCCATCAAAAGGAATTCCAAGGTCCCGGGCCCGAGGCTTTTGCATCTGGGCAAAGCAATTGCCTGTTCCGAAAACAGCCATCAAACCAATGAGCAATATTCTATTTTTCATTTTTTAAAATTAATACGTGATGTATCAACTTACTTCTGCGGCATGTTTAAATAGTCCACAGCAACATCCAGCATTGCTTTTATTCCAACCAGAAATCCATTTTCATCAATAAAAAAATCGGGAGTATGATGAGAGGCCACTTTTTCAGGGTCAGTCCCCGGTGGCATTCCTCCGACAAAAAAGTATAATCCCGGAACCTTCTCCTGATAGTAGGAAAAGTCCTCCGTACCGGTATCGCCATGGATGTCCACAACATTTTTATCTCCGGCTGCCTTGCGAAGGCTTGCTATCATTTTAGCCGTTAAGGCCGGATCATTATACGTCACCGGAGGACCTCTTCGGATGGTAACTTCGGCCGTTGCACCCCCACTCTCCGCAATTTTCGTGGCGGTGAGCTTTAATTTCTCGTGAATTGTTTCACGCATTTCACTGTTCAGCGTACGGATCGTACCTGCTATGACGGCTTCTTCAGGAATAATATTTTCGCGAATACCAGAATGAAATTTCCCTACCGTAACAACCGCCGCTTCTTTTGTTAAATCCAATTGACGGCTTACGATGGTCTGCAATCCACTCACAATCTGAGCGCCAATCACAATCGGATCAACGCCCATCCAGGGTGCTGCTCCATGGGATTGTCTGCCTTTTACGATAATTGAAAAGTTATCCAAGGCAGCCATCATCCCTCCCATACGGTAACCGATCGTGCCCACGGGCCTCATCGATTGAATATGAAGTCCAAAAACGGCTTCCACTTTTGGGTTGTCCAGCACTCCCTCCTTCACCATCAGCTGGGCACCCCCTTCTTCACCCATGGGAGCTAATTCCTCGGCGGGCTGGAAGAGAAATTTGACGGTACCTTTTAATTCATTTTTGTTTTTTACTAGAATGGTAGCCACCCCCATAAGCATGGCTATATGAGAATCATGACCACAAGCATGCATTACGCCGGTTTCTTGCCCATTGTAGTTCACTTTCTCCCTGGAAGCAAAGGGTAAGTTGTCTTTCTCTGTTACCGGTAATGCGTCAATATCGGCACGCAAGGCGATGACAGGGCCTGGCTTACCGGTTTTCAAAATGGCGACAACGCCAGTTTTTGCCACGGGGTATTGAACTTCCAATCCGAGTCCTTTTAAATATTCTGCGATGGTAGCGCCCGTATTTTTTTCCCGGTTGGATAATTCCGGAAACTGGTGAAAGTGTCTTCGCCATTCAATCACTTTTGGCTCAATTTCTTTAGCCTGCTGATCGAGTTTGGTCTGTAGTTTCGCATTCGTTTGAGAATATGTTGATAACGCCATTGTGAAGAGCAACAATAGCGTGAAAATATTTTTCATGATTATTTGAATTAAAAATCCATTGGGAAAGTCAGAACTATTTCTTCATATACATATAATCAGTGGTGAGCGTAAGAAGAGATTTTACACCTAATATCAGCGCTCGTTCATCAATCATAAAATCAGCTGTGTGGTGCGTTGGCTTTTTCTCCAGTTTCATATCGGCAGGATATGCGCCGACAAAAAAGAAAAGGCCGGGAACTTTTTGCTGGAAAAATGAAAAGTCTTCAGCCATGGTCGACGGAGGAACCACTTTAGCATTTTGAGCTCCTGCGGCCCGCTCCAGACTCGGTGCCATCATCTGGGTGAGCTTCACATCGTTATAAGTGACGGGATACTTAATATCAATACCCACTTCTGCCATCGCTCCGGCACTCTCGGCAATTTTGGTGGCGGTGAGTTTAATTTTCTCGTGCACCTTCTTCTGCATGTCCGGATCGAAGGTGCGGATGGTGCCCTCCAGGGTAGCCTCCTCAGGAATAATATTGTTGCGAATGCCTGAGTGAAAACTTCCCACGGTGATTACCACAGCACTCTTAGTCAATTCCAACTGACGACTGACAATAGTCTGGAGACCCATAACGATCTGGCTGGATACGACAATGGGGTCGACACCGTCCCAGGGAGTAGCGCCATGGGCACCCTTTCCGGTCACTTTTAGATTGAGGTCATCCACGGAGGCCATAAATCCCTCAGCCCTATAATGGATGGTCCCCAAGGGCACCAGGGACTGCAGATGCAATCCAAAAATCACATCTACTTTTGGATTTTCCAGAACACCCTCCTTAATCATCAGAAAGGCACCCGCTTCTTCGCCTTTGGGTGCCCCTTCTTCAGCAGGTTGGAAAATAAATTTTACGGTCCCTGCCAGATCATTTTTGTTCCTCGAAAGAATTTCTGCAACCGCTAACAATATTGACATGTGCCCGTCGTGCCCGCAGGCATGCATGACACCCGTTTCAATTCCATTGTAAGTCGATTTCTCTTTTGATGCAAAAGGCAAACTATTTCGTTCCGTTACCGGCAATGCGTCGATATCAGCTCGCAAAGCGATCACGGGCCCGGGTTTTGCTCCCTTTAACAGGGCCACTACGCCTGTCTTTGCCACGGGGTATTGAACTTCAAGTCCGAATGATTTCAGCAGCTCGGCAATTTTGGCTCCGGTCTTAAATTCACGATTGGACAGTTCAGGATTTTGATGAAAATATCTTCGCCATTCTATTAACCGCGGTTCAATATCCTTCGATTGCTGGTCCAGTTTGGTTCGTAACGCCATTGGTGTTTGTCCGCGACCTTCTATCAACATCATGAAAAGAAGTAAGCACACACTAATTTTTTTCATATTTGCTTAGGTTTGAGAGAACGAGAAAGTTATAAAAAAGAATCCCTCCGCAAAACACCTCTATGGATTGGGTTAAAATCTTTTCTTCTGCTGGTGAATTGGAAAAGGCACTCTCGCCCAGGCAACCACGACTATTGATCGTGCGGGGTAAACGGATCTGTTTGGTGATCATAGAAGGTCAACTACGCGCCGTAGAAGACACCTGCACTCACAATGGGGAATCTCTGAGCAAAGGTTCTGTAAATTTCCTGAGTGAAGTGGTTTGCCCCTGGCATGGACATCGTTTCAACTTAAAAACCGGCAGGGAGTGTGATGAACGCTCGAGGGACCTGATCACTTATCCTGTCCGTCAGGATACAGAAGGTGTTTTTATTGGATTGTGAAATAGAATGGTTAATCCTACGTTTAAGTTTCTAATGGAAATTAATCCAATGGCCAAGAGTAACAGAAGAATGAACACGATCAAATCGTTACTCTTTCTTTTTGCTTTGCTTTCTTCGTTCACTGGGTTTACCCAGGGGCCCATTCCTTCCAATCTTCAACTGACCGAACTCGCCCCAACCGATATTTTGGCTTCAAGGGCTGTTGTTCTTCACGATTACAGTTTCAAGGACAGTGAGCTTAATGAAATTCAAAGAGCTTTTCAGCAAATTGGCATTGATGCCGTTGCCTATTTTGAAACAGAGGTTGTAATGGCGGGGAAAGATGTGACCAAAGCCTTTGCTGAATATTTTGTCACACGTCAGATCCGTTACTTAATTTTTTTTGAAAAGATGACTACCGGATACCGGTTTACCGCTGTCCTTTTTGATCAAAAGTCCGGGCTCTTTGACGTCGCCCAGCCAGCGTGGCGCGAAAGTCATGAACGTCTGAGTGAATTATTGCGAAAGGTGTTCCAGGATTCCTGGAGAAATCAGAAAAAGCAGAATTACTTAATCAACGAATCGCCAGAAAAAGATATTACAGTGGATCCCTTTAAAGGGAACCGCCAGCAATTTTATGCCATTGACTTGAAAGTTGACTACCTGGCTGTGCCAAAATTTGGAAATGAGACTATGGATAAGGAGTTGGAGCAATTCTTTCAGGCCAACTACCCCTTTAAGTTTAAGATTACGGAAGCGGGCGCAGATGAGCAGGCGTTGCGGAGCGAGGGCTTTCTTTATGTGTTGTGCTTTATCCACACACGCGGAAAATCTGCTAGGGAAATACTTGGCTATGATATGACAAAAAGTGAAAGCGCTTATGCCTCTATTACATTTCCCGCAGGCCAGCTTCAGCTTAAAACCATTCCCTCAGAAACGGAAATCTATAAATTTTATTTTCGCCACATCAGCAATGGTGGTGTATTTTTCGGGTCAAAATGGGACGCTGATATCACCTGGCAGGATGCCTTGCGAAACCATGTGCTGGGTTTCAAATCAGAATTAAAAATCAATTAAACTTTTTTCCTTCCCTGAACGATAAGGACAGCCACAATAATTATTGCGACCATTAAAAATCCATTGAAATGAAAAAAATGGAAATGGTGAAACCCGTGCCATCCCCAGTCGCCCCATCCGAAGATCAGTTTGAACGGAAATGCGATGAGCCCGACGATCGCTCCCAACAGGCCAGCCACAATTCCGACGATTGCACCGAGCAGTCCAATGACGAGGCCAAAGAGTACACCACCCAGGGCCAGCCACAATGGAAATGTTACAATGAGAATCAATACTAGCAGTACCGTGGAGGATGAAGACGCATTGCGGGTAGCCATAGTCAGGAGGTTTGACATGGCATACCACAAAAATCATTCAAACTTATTTCTACAACCCCAACAGCCCAAAACAGTCCGTTTTCGACTATTTACGAACACTAGCCTGATCGTTACTGTTGAAAAATGAACAGTTTAAACTTAAATTGAACAGTCTGGTCAAAAGAGAGCGGTGACAAAGCGTACTCAACTTCTCTTTTTGTAATTGAATATGGCAAAGCCGTTTAGCGCAACAGCAAAGGCAAACACTTTTAATAAATGATCCCGAATATCATATAAACCGCTTCCTTTTAAAACAACCATTCGCATGACATCAATAAAATACGCTACGGGATTAAACTTAGTAAAGGTCTGCGCCCACATCGGCATGCTGTCAATGGATGTATAAAGCCCGCCCAATAAAATAAAGACCATCATTATAAAAAAAGAGAAGAGCATGGCCTGCTGTTGATTGTAGGCGAAAGTAGATATCAATAAGCCCAAACCTAAAACGGC